>JALVTX010000223.1 GCA_027035825.1 Mariprofundaceae bacterium | reverse complement strand
TCTGCCGCGTGCATGGCGAGGGTTTCGAGGATGTGGAGCTGTCCCACATGTATGTGGACAATGCGGCCATGCAGTTGATTCGCAACCCGCGGCAGTTCGACGTGATGGTGACCTCGAATCTGTTCGGTGACATCCTCTCCGACGAAGCCTCGATGCTGACCGGCTCCATCGGCATGCTGCCCTCGGCGTCCATCGGCGAGCGGCATGCGATGTACGAGCCGATCCACGGTTCGGCGCCGGACATCGCCGGGCAGGACGTGGCCAACCCGCTGGCCACCATCCTGTCGGTGGCGATGATGCTGCGCTTCTCGCTGGATCGCGCCGATCTGGCCGATGCGGTAGAGAACGCGGTGGAGGCGGTGCTGGACGATGGCCTGCGCACGCCCGATCTGGCCGGCGGCGTCCGGACGGTGGGTTGTTCCGGCATGGGGGATGCCGTGGCCGAGAAACTGACGAGGATGGCGAGCTGATGGACGGAGTGTTGCCCGAGTTTCTTCCCGAGAAGGATGGCTACAACGTGGCGGTGGTGGGCGCCACCGGCGCGGTTGGCCAGACGATGATGGAGATTCTGGCCGAGCGGGATTTCCCGGTGGCCGAGTTTGCTCCCGTCGCCTCCAGTCGCAGCGCCGGCAGCCACGTGGAGTTTCGGGGGCGCGACTACGTAGTGCGCGATCTGGAATCCTTCGACCCCGCGGGCTGGGACATCGCCTTGTTCTCCGCCGGCGGCGGCACTTCGCGCGAGCATGCGCCTCGCTTCGCCGAGGCCGGCTGCTATGTCATCGACAACTCCAGCGCCTGGCGCATGGACGAGGAAGTCTGCCTGGTGGTGCCGGAGGTCAACCCGCATGCGCTGGCGATGGCGCGGGCCAACCGCATCATCGCCAATCCCAACTGCTCGACCATCCAGATGGTGGTGGCGCTCAAGCCCTTGCACGACGCCGTGCCCATCCGCCGCGTGGTGGTCTCCACCTATCAGGCGGTGTCCGGTGCCGGCGGGCGCGCTATCGAGGAGCTGGCCGAGCAGACGCGCCTGCTGCTCTCCGGCCGGGTGGACGAGGTCCGGGCCGAGGTGCTGCCGGCGCGCATCGCCTTCAACGTGATCCCGCACATCGACGTCTTCATGGACGACGGCTACACTAGGGAAGAGCGCAAGATGATGGACGAGACGCGCAAGATCATGGAGGCGGACATCGCGGTGACGGCGACCACGGTGCGGGTGCCGGTGTTCTACGGCCATTCGGAGGCCGTCAACGTCACGTTCGAGGCACCGATGAGCGCCGATCGGGCGCGCGAGATCCTGGCCGCGGCGCCGGGCGTGTGCGTGGTGGACGACCCGGCCAGCGAGGATTACCCGCTGGCCAGCGAGGCAGCGGGCACCGATCCGGTTTGGGTGGGACGCATCCGCGACGACCATTCGCATCCGAATTCCTTGCATTTATGGATTGTTGCTGATAATGTACGTAAAGGCGCGGCTCTAAATGCTGTCCAGATTGCGGAAATCCTGATCGGGAGGACTGGATCGCAGGCGGAGACGTGACCATGATTCGGCGGATTCCGGCCCGTCAGGGCGGGGATCTCTGTTCGTTCGGCAGGCCACGGGCCGCCGCGCGACAGTCCAGAATGGAGGCCCGCCGTGAACCTGAAGTGTGGATGTAATGACGCGCGGTTCGGTTCCAGGCGGGCCGGAATGGAGGAGGCTGGCATGAATCGCTGGATGCAGCGCTTGCTTGGAATTTCCCTGTTTCTCGCCCTGTTTCTTGTTCTGGGCGCAACCCGGGCGCTGGCGGTGGCGCTCGGCAATATCGAGGTGACAAGCCATCTTGGCGAGCCGTTCCACGCGGAGGTTCCGCTTCACCTGGCGAAGGGCGAACGGATTACCAGCGTATTCGTCGAGCCTGCCTCGCCTTCCGAATACCGGATTCTGGAGGTCTATCGCGATCCGGCGCTGAACGTGATTCGCACCGACATCAAGAACGACGCCCGCGGCGCGCGCGTGGAGCTGAGTTCCGATTCGCCCATCGAGGCGCCGTTTTTCAACCTGGTGCTCAAGGTGCGACATGGCCACGCCACCCATTTCAAGAAGTTTCCCATCTTTCTCGATCTTCCGGAGGCCAGGCCGGCGGCGGTGAAGCCGCTGCCGACGGTGTCGGCGGTGAAGCCACAGGAACAGGCGACCGAAGCGGGTGTCGCGGCCGGCGGCGCAACCGCGGCAGCGGCCGCGCAGCCCAAGGAAACTGAGGCGCCTGCCTTCAAGCCCTATGACGGGTGGGCCCGCATTGGCCGCTACGGGCCGATGGTCTATGGTGACACCATCAGCACGGTGGCCAAGCGGCTGCGCATCGATGACCGCTACACGATGGCGCAGGTGATGATGGCCCTGTTCTACAAGAACCGGAGCAAGTTCGACCATGACAACGTCAACCTCATCAAGGCCGGCACCTACCTGGACGTGCCCAGGGCCCGGGAAGTGGAGGCCATCAGCCCGGCCAAGGCCCGGCAACTGCTGGCCGAGCACAATCGCGTCTGGGCGCAGCTGAAGAAGCAGCCGCGCTACGCGGCCGTGGCCGAGGCGCAGAAGAACCGCTACAAGGCGCGGGTGCGCGTGGGCAAGGCGGCCACTGGCGTGGCCGCGGCGCCGGCGACAGAAGCGTCTCCCGCGACGGCATCCGCGGGCAAGGGCGGCGAACCGGCGATGGCCACCCCGGCGCAGCCGGCCGAAGCGACGGGTAAGCCGGCGGCGCAGGGCGGCGCGGCGCAAGAAACGGCGGGAGAGACTGGCCCGGCGGCGGCGCGCGTGAAGGAGCTGGAGCGCCAGAACGCCGAGTTGCAGCAGAAGCTCAAGGACGCCGAAACCAGGATGGAGGCGCTGTCCGCCAAGCTCGCGAGTCCGGACGTGGCGGCGGCCAACGCGCGCATCAAGAAGCTGGAGCTGCGCCTGGCCCGGCTGCAGGCGGAGCTGGATCGGCAGAAGCAGGCGCATGAGGCGGGCGGTGCGGCTGGCTGGATGGTCTATGGATTGGGCGGTCTGGTGGTCGTACTGCTCGCGGTGGTGGGCTGGCTGTTGTCCCGCATGCGCCGCATGAACGCGCCCGCCGTGGCGGATGTGGCGCCGGTGGCGGCGGGCGGGGCTTCCGCCGCCATGGAAGCGCCGGAAGCGGGCGCGGACTTCGAGGAGGCCGTGCAGGAGTTCGAGGAGGTTGGCGAAGGCGAGCTGGAGGCCGCCGCCGCGGGTGGAGAGGCGACCGAATCCACGCGGCAGATGAGCGCCGATGAATACCAGGACGCCTTTACCGACAGCGTGCCCGACCTGACCGAATCGGATACGGCCGAGATGGAGCCGTTCCAGGAGGCGGTCGAGGAGGAGCCCGACCCGAACGTGGATTACCTGGCCGAGGCGGACGTCTATCTGCGCTATGGCATGGAGGAGGAGGCGCTGCGGCAGCTCAGGCTGGCCATCAAGCAACGGCCGGACAACGCGGAGGCGCATGCCAGGCTGGTGCAGACGCTGAAGGCCAGCGGCGATGAGGCGGCCGCCGAGGAGGCGACGGCCAAGGCGCGTGAAAACCTGAGCGGCGATGCGTTGCAGGCTTTTGAGGATGCTTTGGCTGGCGGTGCTGCCGAGGGCGAGGGTGAGGACGTGGATCTGGGCGATACGCTGCCGCCCACGGGCATCGAGGCGCTGGATTTCGGCGAGACGGGTGAGGGCGCCGCGGAAGCGGGCGCCGAACCCGCGGAAGCCGAGGAAACGCTGGTGCTGGGCGAGGGCGGCGAGGAGACCGAAACCTTGGCCGATCTCGATCTGGAGCTCGGCGCAGCGGAAACGGCCGGCGAGCCTGCGAGCGAAGAGCCGACGCTGACCGAGGAGGTCGAGCTGCCTGATGAAGCGACCATCGGTCACGAGGAGCCCGAGGGGGTGACGGAAGAGGAGACGCCTGCATCGGAGAGCGAGGGAGTCGCCGGGGCCGAGGAGGCGAAGCCAGAGGCCGATGCCGAGGGCGTGCTGGACATGACCGAGGTGGACATGGGCGAGCTGGACTGGGATGCCGCGACCACCCTCGAGGAAACCGCGCAGGAAACGGTGGTCGAGTCGCCCGTGGCCGAGGCGGAGGAAGCGGAGACCGAGACTGAAGAGCCGGCCGATCAAGCGGCTCCCGAGCCGGAGCAGGAAGTGCCGGCGGTGGAAGCGGCCACGGGCGCCGATCTGGATCTTTCCGACATCGAGATGCCGGAGATCGAGGCGGCGGACGAGGCTGAAGGCGCGCCGTCGGTCGAGATCGAGACCTCCGATCTCGAGAAAACCGTCGCCATTGACTGGTCGGGCGATACCGAGGCGCTGGAGGACATGACCGGCGGATTGGGTTCCGAGGCGGCCGAGGAGCCGGAGGCGGAAACGCCGGCTGCCGAAGAAGGCGAGCAGACCGGTGCGGCGGAAGAGGCGGCCGAGCAGGAACGGGAGCAGGCGCAGGAGGAAGCAGCGACGTCTTCCGGCATCCTGGACATCGGCCTCGATGAAATCGACATGGAATCGGCCGAGGCTTCCGGCGCCGATGTGGAGATGGATGACTTCACCAGCACGGTGCAGTTGACCGTCGAAACCAAGGCCGAGGACGAGTCCGACGACATTGGCCTGGAGTCGGTTGAGCTGGATGTGTCCGGGTTGCCGCTGGGCGATGGCGAATTGGGACTGGATGAGGACGTTTCTCCGCCGGACGAAAGCGAGCCGAAGGATGCGGTGGATGCTGGCGAGGCGCATGACGCTTCAAGCGACAGCGCAATGGATGCGGGCGGGGACATCGAGCTCGAACTGGACAGCCTGCTCGCGGAGCTGAACCTGGAGGAGGAGACGCCCTCTCCGGAGAGCCTTGACGCGGACCGGGCGAAGAGTCTTCTTTCCGAAGCCGAGTCAGCCATCGAAAACGGCGACGTGGCGCGCGCCAGGGAGCTCCTGGGCGAGGCCGAGGGAGCGGTGGACGACGCCAACCGGGAATGGTTCGAATCCCTGAAGCGGAAGGCCGACGAGAGCTGAGGATCGCTTCGGGCCGGCGGCGGCCGGCATGAGGGGGCTTCATCCAGCCGGACGACTGGCGCTGGGCGCCGGCGTGCTGGCCGCGGCCGTGGTGATCCGCGATGCGGGCGTGATGGCGATGGGGATTGTCGCCTGCGCCCTCTTGGTGCGTGGCCTTTCCGGCTGCTGGACGCCCGTGCTGCGCGCCTTGCGCTGGCTGGCTTGGCTCGCGGTTCCCATTCTCCTGCTGCACACGATGTTCACGCCGGGCGCGCTGATCTGGCCCGGCTGGCCATTTTCCGTCGAAGGCGCGCGGCAAGGCGCATTGCTGTCCATGCGGCTGGCGTTGCTGTTCCTCGCCGGCATGGTGTGCTCGCGGATGCTGAGCGCCGGGGAATGGCAGGCCTGCCTGGCGCGGGCGCCCTGGATCGGCCCCCGGATGTACCCGTGGTTGCGCCTCCTGGGGCCGATGCGCGCGCGAACGGCCGATGCCGTCCGGCATCACGCCGGCGACTGGCAGTTGCGCTCCATGCGCCGGTGGCCGACGCTACTCGCCGCCATGGTGGCGGATGTGTTGTCCGCCAGCCGCGAGGAAGGGCGCAGGCTGTGGCTGCGATGGCATGATGCGCCTGCCGCCGAAGACTGGCCCGGGCTGGACGCCCGCGCGATGCTGGCGCTGGCGGCGGGGCTGGCGCTTCCCCTCCTGGCGTGG
>JALVTX010000222.1 GCA_027035825.1 Mariprofundaceae bacterium | reverse complement strand
CTGCGGCGTTGCTCGGCTTGCGCATGGAACCACCATGCGCCGCGCCTCGCGCCTTGCATCCCATCCCGCAAGGCCGCTGTCGCGGCCATGCCGGATTATCCAGGGATGCCCTGCAAGCACCATTCACGCCTCCGGCAGCCATTCCTCCTCGGAGATGCAGCAACCGCGCATGGAAACGCCGGCGGCGCGCATGGCCGCATCATCGCCCGCGATCAGCGGGTGCCAGTCCGGCAGCGGCCGGCCCTCGGCGCGCAGCCGGTAGGCGCAGGTTTCGGGCAGCCAGCGGTAGTCCTCGCGCGGCAGCCGGCGCACGTCCAGGCAGGCCGGCACGCGCTGGAAGCGGCGGCCGTAATCGGTGCAGCGGCAGGTCGTGACATCCAGCAGCCGGCAGGCGATGTTCGTGGCCACGATCTCGCCGGTGTCCTCGTCCTCGAAACGGTGCATGCAGCAGCGGCCGCAACCGTCGCAGAGCGCTTCCCACTCCGCCTCATTCAGCGCCTCCAGCGGCTTGTCGGCGATGGCGGCCCCGGCTCGCCTCATGCCTCCAGCTCCTCCCAGCGCGCATAGGCGGCGGTGAGCTCCTCCTCCAGCTCGGCCAGGCGTTGCCGGTCGCGCCGGAACCCCTCGGCATCGCGGGCAAAATAGTCCGGCTCGCAGAAGCGCGCCTCGATGGCCGCCTTCTCCGCCTCCAGTGCCTCGATGCGCTCCGGCAGCGCATCCAGCTCGCGCTGTTCGCGGTAGGACAGCTTGCGCCGCGTCGCATCACCCGGCCCGGCGGCCCGCTGGCGCGCCTTGCCCTCGCCGGCCTTCGCCGCCTTCGGCTTGCGGGGGCGCGATTCCTCCGCCTCCCGCGCCCGGCGCAGCTTCCACGCCTGGTAGTCCGACCAGCCGCCCTCGATGGGCACGATTCGCCCCTCGCCCTCGAAGGCCAGCACGCGGCCGGCCACCCGATCCATGAAGGCGCGGTCGTGCGAGACGAGAATCACCGTGCCGGCATAGCGGGCCAGCGCCTGCTCCAGCACCGTCAGCGTGCCGATGTCCAGGTCGTTCGTGGGCTCGTCCAGCACCAGCAGGTTGGCGGGCTCCAACAGCAGCCGGGCCAGCATCAGCCGGCCGCGCTCGCCGCCGGAGAGGGCGGACACGCGCGCGTTCAGGCGCTCGCGGTCGAACAGGAAATCCTGCAAGTAGCTGACCACGTGCCGCGGCTCGTGGCCGCCGACGTGCACGTACTGCCCGCCCTGCGGCAGCAGCACGTCGCGCAGCTTCGCGTCGCCGCCCAGCTCGCGCATCTGGGTCAGGAACGCCGGTTGCAGGCGCACGCCGTGCCGCACGCGGCCGGCGTCCGGCTTCAGCTCGCCCAGCAGGATGCGGAGCAGCGTCGTCTTGCCCGCGCCGTTGGGGCCGATGAGCCCCACCCGCTCGCCGGCCATCACCCGGTGCGAGAAATCGCGCGCGATGACCTTGTCGCCGAAAGCGTGCGACACCTTCACCGCCTCGATGAGCAGCTTGCCGGGCCGCACCCCGGCGGCCACGCGCAACGCCACGTCGCCGCCGCGCAGCCGGCGCGCCGCGCGCTGCCGCCGAAGTTCCTCCAGCGCCCGCACGCGCCCCTGGTCGCGACTGCGCCGGCCCGGAATGCCACGGCGAATCCAGCGCTCCTCCCGGGCCAGCAGCTGGTCGAACCGGCGCTGCTGGCGCGCCTCCACCTCCAGCATTTCCGCCTTCTTCTCCAGGTAGCCCGCATAGGTGCAGGAAAAATGCGTCAGACGGCCGCGATCCAGCTCGATGATCTCCTCGGCCACGGCGTCGAGAAAGTAGCGGTCGTGCGTGATGAACAGCACCGCGCCGCGAAAGCCGGCCACGAACTCCTCCAGCCACTCGATGGAGGCCACGTCCAGATGGTTCGTCGGCTCGTCCAGCAGCAGCACGTCGGGCTCGGCCACCACCGCCCGCGCCAGCGCCACGCGCCGCTGCCAGCCGCCGGACAGCTCGCCCACGTCCGCGTCCGGCGCAAGCCCCAGGCGCGAGATCGCCGTCTCGATGCGGGCATGGTATTGCCACGCGCCGATGTGCTCCAGTCCGGCCTGCCGGCGCTCCAGCTCCCGCAGGGCGGCGGGCGACGCATCCTCCGACACCCGGACGAGCGCGCGGTGGTATTCGCCCAGCGCGCGGGCCGCCTCGCCCAGGCCCTCGGCCACGATGTCGAACACCTTGCGGCCGGCGGCAAACGACGGCTGCTGCTCCAGGTAGGCGATGCGCGCGCCCTTGCGCGCCGTCACCTCGCCGGCATCCGGCGGCATCAGCCCGGCCATCACCTTCAGCAGCGTGGACTTGCCCTCGCCATTGCGGCCGATCAGCCCCATGCGCGCGCCGCGCGGCACCGAGAGCGACACGTCGTCCAGCACCACTTGCGGGCCGAAGGACTTGCAGACATGGGAAAGCGTGATGACCGGCATGGCCGGCGAAGGCTACTCCGAAATCAGCCGGCGCGCCGCTGCTCCAGCACCTTGCGCAACTCCGCCTGCAACTGCGCGCGCGAGAACGGCTTGCTCAGGAAACCGGCCAGCCCCTCGGCGCGGAAGCGATCCAGCACGTCCCGGCGCGCAAAGCCGCTGCACAGGATGACGGGCGTTTCGGGGCGAATGCGGTGCAGCTCCAGGAACACCTCCTCGCCGTTCATGTCCGGCATGCTGTAGTCCAGCACCACGGACTCGATGTCCCCGGCCACATCGCGGAAGCGGCTCACCGCCTCCTTGCCGCCCGCGGCGGCCAGGGTCGAGAAGCCCATCTTCTGAAGCATGCGGCAGCACAGCTTGCGCACCAGGTCGTCGTCGTCCACGACCAGCACCGTGCCCTCGCCCCGCCAGCCTTCGTGCGCCTGCGGCTTCGCCGCCTCCCTGGCCTCGCGCACCGGCGGTAGCAGGACGCGGAAGCGGGAGCCGCCCGCGGGTTCGCTCTCTACGTGGATGGCCCCGTGATGGCCCCGCACCACGCCCAGCGCCGCGGACAGCCCCATGCCGCGGCCATGATCCTTGGTGGAATAGAAGGGGTCGAAGATGCGGGACTGATCCTCGGCCTTCAGGCCGCATCCCGTATCCGACACCTCGACGAACAGGTAGTCGCCCGCGGGCGGCGGCGATTCGTCGCCGGCGCACTCCCGCAGATAGGCGTCATCGGCATACATCAGGCCGGTGCTGATGGTGATGGCATCCTCCGCCTTGCCCTGGCTCTTCTGGCGGGCGCAGGCGATGGCCTCGGCGGCGTTGACCAGCAGGCCGCCCAGCACCTGGTGCAACTGCGCCACGTCGCCGCGCACCGGCGGCAGGTTCGCGCCCAGGTGCAGCTTCACGCGCACGCCCTCGCCCAGGCGGTCTCGCACGCCGTCCGCCACCTCGCGCACCACGTCGTTGATGGCCACGTCGGCCCGGTGAATCTGGCCCTTGCCGGCATAGGCCAGAAGCTGGCCGCAGAGCTCGGCCGCGCGCTCGCAGGCGCCCTCGATTTCGCGCATGTTGCGCGCCAGCGAACTGTTCTCGCGCGCCTCCATGCGCGTCAGCTCCGCGTTGCCCATGATGATGCTGAGCAGGTTGTTGAAATCGTGCGCGATGCCGCCGGCCAGCACACCGAGGCTGCGCAGCTTCTCGGCGTGCAGCAGTTGCGCCTCGGCCCGGGCCCGAGCCTCCTCGGCCCGCACCCGCTGCTCCACCTCCTGCCGCAACTGCTGGTTGGCGGAGAGCAGGCGGCTCTGGGCCGCTTCGCGCAAGTATTCGAACAGGCAGGCCATCAGCGAATAGAACAGCAGCGCGGCGCCGAAGTAGGTGGCCTCGTCGGCCGTCCAGGGCAGGCTGAACCAGCCCGCCACGGCCGCGCCCCACGCCGCCGCCAGCAGGAAGGCGAACAGCCCCATCCACAGCCAGCCGAAGCGCAGGCCGGTGATGTAGAAGGCCACGAACGGATAGATGAACACCCAGTAGATGCCGGTGCCGCCAATGCCACCATCCAGCCACAGCCCCATGAACACCAGCGTGGCGCAGATCATGAGCGTAATTTCGAGCAGGGGGATGTGGTGATCCTTCGGCTTGAGGAAGCACCACGGCGAGAGCACTGCCCCGACGCCCAGCAGCAGCAATCCCAGCCACTGGTGGCCGGCCAGATAGTTGACCGGGCTGAAGAGGAGCGCCACGGGCACGGCCAGCGTCAGCGTGAAGCGGATGGAACCGCGGCGATAGTCCGCATCCCCGCGCGCCCGGGCGTCCCCACCCGAACGCAGGAAATGCAGCAACTCGGCGATCATCGCCTTCCCTGCCCCCTGCGCCGCCCCCATTTCCTCACGATCCGCATGGGCTCAGGCTACCCGCCGCCGGGCATGATGTTCAAGCCGGCGACCGGCGCCGGGATCAGGCCGCGGCTTTCACCGGCCGGATGCGCAGACCGAACAGCAGCCGCGCCACCTCGTTGAAGTGCCGCACGTAGTGAATGGCGAGCCCCTCGGTGACCGAGGCCGGCAGCTCCTCCACGTCCGGGCGGTTATCCGCCGGCAGGATCACCTGCGTGATGCCGTGCCGCTTGGCCGCGAGCAGCTTCTCGCGCTCGCCGCCGATGGCCAGCACCTCGCCGGTCAGCGTCAGCTCGCCGGTCATGGCAATCGGCGCCGGCGCCCGATCCAGCGCCAGCGACAGCAGCGCCGCCGCCATCGTGATGCCGGCCGAGGGGCCGTCCTTGGGCACCGCGCCCTCGGGCACGTGCAGGTGCACGAAGGCCTTGTCGAAGAAGTCCGCCCTGGCGCCGAAGCTCGCCAGGTGGGCGCTGACATACGACCAGGCGATCTCGGCGGACTCCTGCATCACCTTGCCGAGCTGGCCGGTGAGCTTCAGCCCGCGCTGGTCGCGGTGAACGAGCGCCGCCTCCAGCGTCAGGATGGCGCCGCCGTTGGCTGTCCAGGCCAGGCCCGTGGCCAGGCCCACGCCCTGCCTGAGACCGGCGTCGCGGTATTTCGGCTTGCCGGCATAGTCCTCGAGATTGCGCGCGCCGATGACCAGGGGCGGCTTTGCCCCGCCCTCCACCAGCTTGCGGGCGGCCTTGCGCTGGATCTTCTTGAGATACTGCTCCAGCTGGCGCACGCCCGGCTCGCGCGCGTATTCGTCCACCAGCCGCGCCAGCGCCGCGCGGGTCAGCCGCACCTCCTTGCGCGTGAGGCCGTTCTCGGCCAACAAACGCGGCCACAGATGCCGGGTGGCAATCGCCATCTTCTCGTCGGCGATGTAGCCGGCCAAGTGGATGATCTCCGCCCGGTCCAGCAGCGGCGGCGGCACCGTGTCCAGCTGGTTGGCCGTGAGCAGGAACAGCACGTGCGACAGATCGAAGCGCACGTCCAGATAATGGTCGAGGAAATCCTTGTTCTGCTCGGGATCGAGCACCTCCAGCAGCGCCGAGGCCGGGTCGCCGCGAAAGTCCGCGCCGATCTTGTCCACCTCGTCGATCATGATGACCGGGTTGGCCACCTTCACCTGCTTCAGGGCCTGGATGATCTTGCCCGGCATGGCCCCGATGTAGGTGCGGCGATGGCCCTTGATTTCGGCTTCGTCGCGCATGCCGCCCACCGAGAAGCGGTAGAACGGCCGGTTCACCGCCTCGGCGATGGCGCGGCCCAGGCTGGTCTTGCCCACGCCGGGCGGGCCCACGAACAGGATGATGGAGCCGCCCACCTCCCGCTTGCGGGCGCCCACGGCGATGAACTCCAGAATCCGCTCCTTCACGTCCTCCA
>JALVTX010000221.1 GCA_027035825.1 Mariprofundaceae bacterium | reverse complement strand
CCGCGCGAGCGACCCGCCAATGAGCCCGACGCCAATCACCGCCAGCCGCTCGATGCGAACCTGGCCGTTCACAACCCCTCCACCGCCCCTGCCAGGGCATCCAGGAAGCGCGCGTTCTCCGCCGGCGTGCCCACGGTCACCCGCAGGTAGTCCGCCATGCCGTAGGGGCCCAGCGGCCGCGGAATCACGCCCGCATCCTCGAGCCGGCCGGCCAGCAGCGCGGTCTCGGGATGGCGCAGCAGCACGAAATTGCCATGGCATGGCGCCGCCAGCAGTCCCATGTCCGCCAGCGCCGCCTCCAGCCTCCGGCGCTCTTCCAGCACCCGCGCCACGCCCTCGGCCATCCAGTCGCCGTCCTCCAGGGCCGCGCAGGCCGCGGCCTGCGCCAGCGCATTGACGTTGAACGGCTCGCGGAAGCGGTTGGCGACTTCGAGCAGGTCGGGATCGCCGACGCCATAGCCCACGCGCAGCCCCGCCAGCCCCCACGCCTTGGAAAAGGTGCGGCAAACGACCAGCCCCGGGTGCGCCAGCCGGCCGATGCTCTCGCCCGTCTCGTGCGCGACGTACTCGTGGTAGGCCTCGTCCAGCAGCACCACCACGTCGCGCGGCAGCGCGTCCAGGAACGCCTGCACGGCTTCCGGCCCATGCAGGGTTCCGGTGGGGTTGTTCGGGTTGGCGATGCATACGACCTTCGTGCGAGGGCTCACCGCCGCCGCCATCGCCTCCAGATCGTGGCTCAGGCCATCGGCCTCGGGCACGAGCACCGGCGTTGCGCCGGCGGCGGCTGCCGCCAGCCGATAGACGATGAAGGCCCGCGCCGAGCACACCACCTCGTCTCCGGGGCCGGCAAAGGCGCGAATCAGCAGCTCCAGCACCTCGTTGGAGCCATTGCCGACCAGCACTTGCGCCGGGTTCACGCCATGCCGCGCCGCCAGCGCGCGCTTGAGCCTTCCCGCATCCCCGTCCGGGTAGCGGTGAACCTCCGCCGCGGCGCGGCGGGCCGCCTCCACCGCCTTCGGCGACGGGCCGTAAGGGTTCTCGTTGGAGGCGAGCTTCACCGCCTCGGCCAATCCCCCCCCGGTCATCCCTTTTTCGGCCAGCAACTGTTCCACGGGCTTGCCCGGCACATACGGATGCAGCCGCGCCGCCGGAGGCGCCGACCGGCTCAACCAGTCCACGATCATCTACAACGGTTCCGCGACCGGATACGAGCCCAGCACCTTCAGGAAGCTGTCCGGCATCGCGCGCACGGCCGCCAGCGCCTCGGCCACCACCGCATCCGTGCGGTGGCCCTGGAGGTCGGCGAAGAAGACATACTCCCACATGCGACGGCGCGTCGGCCGCGACTCGATGCGGGTGAGCCCGATGTTCCGCTGGTGGAAGGGCTCCAGCAGATCGTGCAGCGCCCCCGGGCGATCCGGCGCCGACATCACGATGGCCGTCTTGTCGCGGCCCGAGGGTGGCGAGTCATGCTGGCCGATGACCAGGAAACGGGTGATGTTGTCGTGGTGATCCTCGATGTTCTCGACCAGCACCGGCATCGCCAGCCGCTCAGCCGTCTGCAAGGAGGCGATGGCGGCGCTGCCGGCCTCGTTCGCGGCGCGCTCGGCCGCCGCCGCCGTTGACTCCACGGCCTCCAGCCGCGCATGCGCCAGATGCGCCTGCAACCAGCCGCGGCACTGGCCCAGCGCCTCGGCCTTGGAATAGACCACGCGCACGTCTTCCAGCCGCGTCTCGCGCGTGAGCAGGTGATGGTGGATGCCCAGCAACACCTCGGCGCAGATGGACACCTGGTGATCCACGAACAGGTCGAGCGTGTGCGTCACCGCCCCCTCGAAGGCGTTCTCCACCGGCACCACGCCATAGGTCACGCGGGCCGATTCCACCTCGTCGAAAATCTCGTCGAAGTTGCGGCAGGCCACGTAACGCGCGCCGGCCCCGAACTGCTTACGCGCCGCCACATGCGTGAACGTGCTCTCCGGACCCAGAAAGGCCACCGACAGCGGCTGCTCCAGCGTCAGGCAGGCGCCGATGATCTCGCGGAAGATGCCGTGCATCGCGGCATCGGGGATCGGGCCGTCGTTGCGGGCCAGGATGCGACGGATGATCTCCGCCTCGCGGCTCGGCACGTAATAGGGGGTGTCGCCGCCGTTGTCCTTGACGCGCCCGACCTCGGCCGCCAGCTCGGCGCGCCGGGCAAGCAGCGCCAGAAGCTCGTCGTCCACGGCGTCGATGGCCGCGCGCAGCCGCGCCAGTTCCCGCATCCGCTCCTTGTCGCTCATGGACGCGAAGCTATGCCTCGGGCCGTCGAACGCAACGCCGCGCGGCAGGCCTTGATCGCCTCGTCCACCGTAAGCGTCCGCTGTTCGCCGCTGTGCATGTCCTTCCAGGCGAGGCGGCCCGCGGCGGCCTCGTCCTCGCCGATCACGGCCACGAAGCGCACGCCCTCGCGGTCGGCCACCTTGAACTGCCGCCGGGCCGAGCCGCCCCCGCACCAGAGCACCGAACATCCGCCCTCGCGCAAGGCGCGTGCCGCGCGCAGGGCGTGGGGAAGCGCCGCATCGCCCAGCGCCACCACGCCGACGTCGGGGCATTCAGCCGGCTCCTCGGGCAGCAGCATCGCCAAGCGTTCCAGGCCAGCGGCAAAGCCCACCGCCGGCGTCGCCGGCCCGCCCAGCTCCGCCACCAGGCCGTCATAGCGCCCGCCGGCCAGCACCGTGCCCTGCGCGCCGAGCCGGTCGGTAACGATCTCGAAGGCCGTGCGGCTGTAGTAATCGAGCCCGCGCACGATGCGCGGGTTCACCACATACGCCACCTCCAGCGCCCCCAGCGCCTCCTTCAGCCCCGCAAAGTGCGCCGCGCAGTCCCCGCACAGGTGCGCGATCATCTCCGGCGCATCGGCCAGCGCCGCCTGGCAGGCCTCCACCTTGCAATCCAGCACCCGCATCGGGTTGCTCTGGATGCGTTCGCGACATGTGTCGCACAGCGCATCGGCGCGCTCGGACAGCCAGGCCACCAGCCGCTCGCGGTAGGCCGGCCGGCAGGCGGGGCAGCCCAGCGAATTGATTTCCAGCCGCAGACCGTCCAGGCCGAGCCGGTGCAGAAATGCGTGCGCCATCGCCAGCATCTCGGCATCCTCCACGGGGCCCGCGACCCCGAACCACTCGACGCCGATCTGCTGAAACTGGCGCAGGCGCCCCTTTTGCGGCCGCTCGCGGCGGAACATCGGCCCCATGTAGAACCATCGCGTCGCGCCGGCGCGCGAGAGCCCAGCCTGCAACCAGGCGCGCACGGCGCCGGCCGTGCCCTCCGGCCTCAGGCAGATGTCGTCGCCGCCCTGATCCACGAAGTGATACATTTCCTTGGACACGATGTCCGTCGCCTCGCCGATGGAGCGCACGAACAGCGCCGTCGGCTCCAGCACCGGCAGCCGCACCTCGGCAAAGGCGTAACGCGAGAACACGTCGCGCGCCGCCTCCTCGATGCGCCGCCAGCGCCGCACCATGTCGGGCAGCCCGTCGTGCACGCCGCGGATGCGTCGAAATCCCTTGCTCATGCTCCGTCGTCTCTTGTCAGTCGTCTTGTTTGCGCTGCTTGCGCTGCTCGCGCATGGCGGCAGCCCGCGCCTCCACTTCCCGCACCAGACGATCCACCAGCTCCTCCGCGCGCACCTTGCCGTCCGGCTCGCCATCGCGATACATCAGGTGCACCGGGTAGCCGCCGGTGACGCCAAGCTCAGCCTCCCGCGCCTCGCCGGGGCCATTGACCACGCAGCCGATCACCGCCACATCGATCGGCTCGTGAATGTGCGCCAGACGCTCCTCCAGCATCGCCACCGTCTTGATGACGTCGAACTTCTGCCGCGCGCAGGTGGGGCAGGCGATGATGTTCACGCCGCGATGGCGCAAGCCCAGCGCCTTCAGGATCTCGAAACCGGTGCGCACCTCCTCCTCCGGCTCGGCGGCCAGCGACACGCGGATGGTGTCGCCAATGCCCTCGGCCAGCAGCAACCCCAGCCCGATGGCGGACTTGATGCCGCCAGCGAAAGGCCCGCCCGCCTCGGTGATGCCCAGGTGGAATGGGTAGTCCACCCGGGTCGCCAGCTTGCGGTAGGCGGCGACGGTCATCGGGATGTTGCTGGCCTTCAACGATACCTTGATGTCATGGAAATCCATGTCCTCCAAGATGCGGATATGCCCCAACGCCGATTCCACCATCGCGTCGGCGCAGGGCTCGCCATAACGCTCCAGCAACGGCTTCTCCAGGGAACCGGCGTTGACGCCAATGCGGATGGAGACGCCGCGCTCGCGGGCTGCCGTCACCACCGTTTCCACGCGCTTGCGCTCGCCGATGTTGCCCGGATTCAGCCGCAGCCCGTGCACGCCGGCCTCCAGCGCCGCCAGCGCCATCTTGTAACTGAAATGAATGTCGGCAATGACCGGAACCTCGCTCTGGCGCAGAATCTCCGGCAACGCCGCGGCCGAGTCGGGATCAGGAACGGACACGCGCACCACGTCCGCGCCCGCGCGCGCCAGGCGGGCGAGCTGCGCCACGGTGGCGTCAATGTCCGTGGTCGGCGTGTTGGTCATCGACTGCACCGCGACCGGGGCGTCGCCGCCGATGATCACGTCGCCAACGCGCAGGGCGCGCGTCCGCCGGCGGGGCTTCAGGATGGAATCACGCATGTCGTCTCAATGGCCTGGCGCGGGCTTCGCGCTCCCAGCCGCAGGCTGTCCCGATGCCTTGCCCGCGCTCTTCCCATGCGTCCTGGCGGCTGGCTGACCAGGCACGGTTCCCTGCTGGCCAGCCTCCTCGCGCGCTTCGCCGCGCAACAGGCGCAGCCGCTCCTGCAATTGCAGCGCGCGATTCAAGGACCGCACATACTCGGCATTGCGGGGTTGCAAGGCCACGGCCCGTTTCCAGTGCTCGACCGCCTTGTCCAGCTTCTCCAGCCGGAAGGCGATGCGGCCGGCCTTGAAGGCCCGCGCGGCCTCCGCCTTCATCTTCTTCTCGATGATGGCCAGGTAGCGATCCGCGCCCTTGCCGTCCTCGCGCTGGTAAATCAGGGCATAGCGCCTGGCCTTCAGCCAATCGCCCTTGCGTATCAAATCCCGAATGGCCTTGGCGGTCACCGTCCGTGGCGGCTTGATGCGATGCGTCGGCCGTTCCGCCTTCCGCATCGGGGGAATGCGCAGGCCCTTGGGCAGCGCCTTGCGCGCCTCATCCAGGAGGCGCTTGCCCTTCTCTGCATCCGGGCGCAGGCGGTGAAACGACTCCGCCTCCACATAGGCCACCTCCGGATACCCCTCGCGCAACGCCCGCTTGGCCGCCAGCCATGCCTGGCGCGCGCGCGCCAGCACGCGATCCTCGATGGCCTCGCGGGCGCGCGCGAACGGTTCATCCTTGGGCGAGAGCCCCTTGGGCGCGTCGAATTGATCCAGCAGCGCCAGCAAGTACGCGTCATCCTTGCGGCGAATGGCAATCAGCCGCTCCAGCCGAATCTGCCGCATGCGCACGTCCATCCGCCGCGCCTTGTCGAGCAACGCCTTCGGGTTGGTCGAGAACCCGGCGGCCTGCTCATACAGCGTCCTGGCGCGATACCACTGCCCGGCCTTCTCCGCGCGCCGGGCTGCGGCCGCGTAATGGCGGAGCAGGCGCAGGCGCGCCGGCTCAATCTTGCGCTTGAGCAGCTTGCGGGCGTCGGCATAGTCCGGGCGGGATGGATCCATGCGCAGCACGATCTTGCGCGCCGCCATGATGTCGC
>JALVTX010000220.1 GCA_027035825.1 Mariprofundaceae bacterium | reverse complement strand
CAGATGAACCTGCACGACCTGCTGAAGTACGACCGCGTGGTGCTGACGCGCGCCGCGGCCGAGAAACTGGAGGCCCGCCTGTCATGAGCGCGACATACGAGGATTACAAGGTGCTTCGCCGTCCGGTGGTGACGGAGAAGAGCTACGCCGCCCAGGGCGCGAACAACCAGTACACCTTCCGCGTGGATCGCGCCGCCACCAAGCAGCAGATCAAGCGCGCGGTGGAGGCCATCTTCGACGTGAAGGTGGAGAGCGTGCGGGTGATGAACATGCCGGGCAAGCCCAAGCGCCGCGGCCTGCACGAGGGTCGCCGGGCGGGCTACCGCAAGGCGGTGGTGAAGCTGGCCGAAGGCCAGACTCTGGAAGTGACGGAAGAGGCTTGATATGGCGCTGAAGGTCTACAAACCCATCACCAACGGTGCGCGCGGGCGCGTGGCCGTGTATGATCCCGAGCTGTATCGCGGGCGGCCCGAGCGCAGCCTGGTCAAAGGCATCACGCGCAAGGCCGGCCGCAACAACCACGGCCGCATCACGACCCGCCACAAGGGCGGCGGGCACAAGCGCCTGTACCGCAAGGTGGACTTCCGCCGCAACAACATCGGCGTGCCGGGGCGTGTTGAGCGCATCGAGTACGATCCGAACCGTTCCGCGCACATCGCGCTGGTGGTGTTTGTGAATGGCGACAAGCGCTACATCCTGGCGCCGCAGGGCCTGCGCCCGGGTGACACGGTGATGAGCGGGCCGGAGGCCGAGATGCGGCCGGGCAACGCGATGCCGTTGGCCAACATCCGTGTCGGCACCATGGTGCACAACGTGGAGCTGAAGCCCGGCAAGGGCGGTCAGCTGGCGCGCTCGGCCGGCATGGGCATCCAGCTCATGGGCAAGGAAGGCGGCCGCGCGGTGCTGAAGATGCCGTCCGGCGAGTTCCGCCGCGTGGATGCCCGCTGCATGGCGACCATCGGCGTGGTGGGCAATGCCGACCACGCCAACCGCAAGGTGGGCAAGGCCGGGCGCTCGCGTTGGCTGGGCATCCGCCCGACCGTGCGCGGCGTGGTGATGAACCCGGTGGATCACCCGCACGGCGGCGGCGAGGGCCGCACCTCCGGCGGCCGTCACCCGGTGACGCCGTGGGGCGTGCCGACCAAGGGCCACAAGACCCGCAACAAGAACAAGGCGTCGAATCGCGACATCATTCGCCGCCGCAAGCAGAAGTGAGGTAGAGCATGGCGCGTTCATTGAAGAAGGGGCCCTATATCGAGCCCTCGTTGATGAAGAAGGTGACGGCCGCGAAGGAAGGCAAGCTCAAGGGCGTGATCAAGACCTGGTCGCGGCGCTCGACCATCTCGCCGGAGTTCGTGGGCCTGAACTTCGCCGTGCACAACGGCAACAAGTTTATCCCGGTCTATGTGACCGAGAACATGGTCGGTCACAAGCTGGGCGAGTTCGCGCCGACGCGCACCTACTACGGTCACGGCGCCGACAAGAAATCGAAGAAGAAGAGGTAAGCGGTCATGAGCGAGGAAGTGCGCGCAGTGGCGAGGGAGAGCCAGATCAGCCCGCAGAAGGCGCGGCTGGTGGCCGACATGATCCGCGGCCTGCCGGTGGATCGCGCGCTGGCGGTGCTGGCGCTGTCGCCGAAGAAGGGCGCCCGGCTGATGGAGAAGGTGCTGAAGTCCGCCATCGCCAACGCCGAGCAGAACCACGGGCTGGACGTGGACGAGCTGGTCGTGTCCACCGCCCGCGTGGACGAGGGAACGACGCTGAAGCGCTGGCGCCCGAAGGGCATGGGCCGCATCCGCAAGCGCTATCACCGCCGCAGCCACTTGGTGGTGGCCGTGCGCGAGCGCGCGTGACGCTCGGGACAAAGTCAGGACAGACGGAGTAGATGCATGGGACAGAAAGTTAATCCGATTGGTTTCCGCGTGGGCGTCACCCGCGGATGGGAGTCGCAGTGGTATGCGGAGAAGGACTTCGGGCCGCTGCTGTTGGAGGACATCCGCCTGCGCGAGTACGTGAAGAAGCGGCTGCGCCACGCCTACGTGTCCCGCATCGTCATCGAGCGCCCGGCCGGCAAGGTGAAGATCACCGTGCACACTGCGCGCCCGGGCGTCGTCATCGGCAAGAAGGGCGCGGATATCGAGGCCCTGCGCGCCGAGCTGCGCCGCATGACCGGCTCCGACGTCGAGGTGTACATCATGGAGGTGCGCCAGGCCGAGGCCGAGGCGCAGCTCGTGGCCGAGAACATCGCCTTCCAGCTGGAGCGCCGCGTGGCCTTCCGCCGGGCGATGAAGCGCGCCATGCAGGGCGCGCTGCGCATGGGCGCCAAGGGCGTGAAGGTGAAGTGCTCCGGCCGTCTGGGCGGGGCCGAGATCGCCCGCACCGAGGGCTACCACGAGGGCCGGGTGCCGCTGCACACGCTCCGCGCCGACGTGGACTACGGCTTTGCCGAGGCGCGCACGACCTATGGCGTGATTGGCGTCAAGGTGTGGGTGTTCAAGGGCGAGAAGCTCGGCGACGAAGAACAGGCCGCCTAAACCAGTTGCGAGGGTAAAGGATCATGTTGCAACCGAAGAAAATCCGCTGGCGCAAGCACCACAAGGAATTGCAGCGCCTGCGCGGCATCAGCGAGCGCGGCGCGAGCCTGAACTTCGGCCAGTTCGGCCTGAAGGCGATGGAGCCGGGCCGCATCACCGCGCGCCAGATCGAGGCCGCGCGTATCGCGATGACGCGCCACATCAAGCGCCAGGGCCGCATCTGGATTCGCATGTTCCCGGACCTGCCGGTGTCCAAGAAGCCGGCCGAGGTGCGCATGGGCAAGGGCAAGGGCTCGCCGGAGTACTGGGTGGCCGCGGTGCGCAAGGGGCGCGTGCTCTACGAGATGGACGGCGTGAACGAGGAGCTGGCGCGCGAGGCGCTGCGCCTGGCCGCGGCCAAGCTGCCGATCAAGACCAAGATTGTTGTGCGCGGGGTGGGCCGATGAGCGACGTCAAGAAAGCCAAGGAACTGCGCGGCATGTCCGAGGCCGAGCTGAAGGCGCGGCTAGAGGAGCTGGCCGCGGAGGCGATGAAGCTGCGTTTCCAGCAGGCGACGATGCAGCTGGCGCAGACGGCGCGCCCGCGCCAGGTGCGGCGCGAGATCGCCCGCATTCAGACCATCCTGAACGAGCGGGCCAGGCAGGGAGTTGAGGCATGACTGAACAGAAGAGCAACAAGCGCGTGCTGGAAGGGGTGGTCACCAGCAACCGCGGCGACAAGACCATCGTCGTGCAGGTGGAGCGCAAGTTCCTGCATCCGCAGTACCGCAAGACCGTGCGCTCGCACAAGAAATACATGGCGCACGACGAGGCCAACGAGTGCAACATCGGCGACACCGTGCGCATCGTCGAGTCGCGGCCGCTGTCGCGTCGCAAGCGCTGGGTGTTGCAGGCCATCGTGACGCGCGCCGAGCAACTGTAAGCGGGAGACGAGGCGATGATTCAGAACGAGACCATTCTCAACGTGGCCGACAATTCCGGCGCCCGCAAGGTGGCCTGCATCAAGGTGCTGGGCGGCTCCAAGCGGCGCTACGCCCGCGTGGGCGACGTCATCGTGGTGGCGGTCAAGGACGCGCTGCCCAATGGCAAGGTCAAGAAGGGGCAGGTGGCGCGCGCCGTGGTCGTGCGCACGGCCAAGGAGTTCCGCCGTTCGGACGGCAGCTCCATCCGCTTCGACGAGAACGCGGCGGTGCTGCTCACCAACCAGGGCGAGCCCATCGGCACCCGCATCTTTGGTCCGGTCACGCGCGAGCTGCGCAACAAGGGATACATGAAGATCATTTCCCTCGCGCCGGAAGTGCTGTAGGGCGACGGGATTTTGGAGACGACGATGAGCATGAGGACGAAGACCCGCATTCGACGCGATGACGAAGTCATCGTGATCGCCGGCAAGGACAAGGGCGTGCGCGGCAAGGTGATCCGCACGCTGCCGCGCGAGGGGCGCGTGCTGGTGGCCAAGGTGAACATGATCAAGCGCCACACGCGGCCGACGCCGAACTCGGCCGGCGGCATCATCGAGCGCGAGGCGCCGATCGCGATTTCCAACGTCCAGTACTATTGCCCCAAGTGCAAGGCTGGCGTCCGCCTGGGCGCGAAGCTGCTGGAGGATGGCCGCAAGGTGCGCGTGTGCAAGAAGTGCGGCGAAGTGCTGGATCGATAAAGGCAGGAGAGCGACGAAACCATGGCCCGATTGAAAGAGCTGTATCAAAAGGAAATCAAGCCCGCCTTGCAGAAGGAGTTGGGCATCGCGAACGTCATGGCCGTGCCGACCATCAGCAAGATCGTGGTCAACATGGGCGTGGGCGAGGCGACGCAGAACGCCAAGCTGCTGGAGGGCGCGCTGGCCGACATGACGGCCATCACCGGCCAGAAGCCGGTGGTGACGCGCGCGCGCAAGTCCGTGGCGAACTTCAAGCTGCGCGAGGGCATGGGCGTGGGATGCCGCGTGACGCTCAGGGGCGACCGCATGTGGGAGTTCCTCGACCGCCTCATCAACGTCGCGCTGCCGCGCATCCGCGACTTCAAGGGCGTGAATCCGCGTTCGTTCGACGGCCGCGGCAACTACACGCTGGGCATCAAGGAGCAGATCATCTTCCCCGAGGTCGAGTACGACAAGGTGGACAAGATCCGGGGCATGGACATCACGATCTGCACCACGGCCACGAACAACGAGCACGGCCGCGCCCTGCTCAAGCATTTCAACATGCCGTTCAGGAATTAAGGAGCAAGCAATGGCAACCAAGGCAATGATTGCGAAGTGCAATCGCAAACCCAAGTTCAAGGTGCGCGCCTACACGCGCTGCCAGCTGTGCGGTCGCCCGCATTCGGTGTACCGCAAGTTCGGCATCTGCCGCATCTGCCTGCGCAAGCGCGCCCTCGCCGGCGAGATTCCCGGCATGGTCAAATCGAGCTGGTAGGAGAGACCCCATGATGACCGATCGAATCGCGGACATGCTGACCCGCATCCGCAACGCGCAGCAAGCGCGGCTGGAGAAGGTGGAGATGCCGGCCAGCAACACGCTGATGGCCATTGCCGACATCCTGAAGAAGGAGGGCTACATCCAGTCGGCCAAGGCATTCAACCGCAAGGGGCACAAGCATCTGCGCCTGACGCTGCGCTATGACGACGACGGCCGGCCGGTGATTCGCGAGATCCAGCGCGTCTCCAAGCCCGGACGCCGCGTCTATGCCGGCGCCGACGAGCTGCCGCGCGTCAAGAACGGCTATGGCATCGCCATCGTCAGCACGTCGAAGGGCGTGATGACGGACAAGAGCGCTCGCGCGGCCCGCGTGGGCGGCGAAATCCTGTGCACGGTATTTTGAGGTAGCATCATGTCCCGCATTGGCAAACAACCGATTCCCGTCCCCGCCGGCGTCGAGATCAAGGTCGCCGACGACCACGTCGCCGTCAAGGGGCCGAAGGGCGAGCTGACCGCGCCGCTGTTCCCAGGCATTAGCGTCGTGCACGAGGGCGATGCGCTGACGCTGTCCTGCGCCAACCTGGCCGACAAGGCGCTGAAGTCGAAGTACGGCTTGGCGCGGGCGCTTTTGGCCAACGTCGTCACCGGCGTGACCAAGGGCTTCGAGAAGGTGCTGGAGTTGCGCGGCGTGGGCTATCGCGCCCAGCTCCAAGGCAAGACGCTGAACCTCTCGCTCGGCTTCTCGCACCCGGTGAGCTATGCCGTGCCCGAGGGCGTCGAGGTCAAGGTGGAGCAGAGCCGCATCACCATTTCCGGCGCCGACAAGCAGCGCGTCGGCCAGGTGGCGGCCGAGATTCGCGCCTTCCGTCCGCCCGAGCC
>JALVTX010000219.1 GCA_027035825.1 Mariprofundaceae bacterium | reverse complement strand
GACAAATCGCCCCAGGCATCCCTATAATCCGCATCAGGGCCTCCTTTCTCTCGTGGTCTTTCAACCCCAAGAATGGAGGCCCTCCCTCTTGCCCTCAATGTCTCACATCTGTCTGAACCAGGACACCGCCACCTCACCGCCACGGTCGCAACGAGTCGCCACGCAACATCCGCCAAAAACCTTCGCGTTCCTTTGCGCCCTTCGCGGCTTATCGTCGGGCTGAAGCCCGACCTACAGGCCAAACCAACGGCAAAAAGAAAGGGCGGCCAAGGCCGCCCTTCCCGAACATCCCGAAGGATGGATTACAGCAGACCCTCGAACTCGAGAATCGTGTCGTTCTTCTTCCACGAAGTTCCCACGCTCGGCGTGTACTTCGTGCTGTTGTAGATGAGATTCAGCTCCAGGTTCTGATACACCTCGTAGAACGCGGCCACCTGGAAGGAGCTGGCCTTGTCCGGATTGCCAACCTGGTGAGTATTCTTCAGGCTGCCAATGCCAATACCCACGCCCACGTTCTCCAGCGGCTTGACCTCGACACGAGCAGAATAGCCCGTCGTCTTGTCGCCCGTGGCCGCACCCACATTGTACATGTTGGCAACACCAGCAACGCCATTGGTCTTGTCCTTGGCAATGGCATAGTCAGCATACACGCCGATGGACATGTCGCCCACTTCGCCCTGGGCCTGGAAGTCCACGAACTTCAGGTCCGCCTTGAACTCACCAACGCCGCCCGGCGTCGTAGCCGGCTTGCCGGCCGTGCCAGTCACGAAGCCGAAGCCAATCATCGTGTCCCAGCCGCCAGCGTCCAGGAACAGGTGACCGCGCACCAGCTTGGCCAGCTTGCCGCCCACGTTGGTGCCCTGCGCGCCGCTCGGCGCGATCAGCGCGAGCTGGATGTCGCCCATGTCGTTGCCCACCCAGGCGCCAACGCCCAGCGTGGCATTGGCAAAGCCAATGTTCTGGATAGCCGAAAGGTTGCCGCCGCCCAGCTTGCCGGAGTGCTGGCCGAACACGTTCGAGGTCTCGAACACGGCCGAGCCGCCGAAACTGGAGTTGTGGGCGCCCAAGCCAACCTTGAAGTCGCCGACGTCCCAGCTGTTCAGCAGCTGCCAGTTACCAACGGACATCACGCCGCCCTGGCTGGCTGCCGGGCCAGTCGTCGCGCCGCCGCCATTGGTGCCGCCATTGGCGAACTCGACAAACGCGCCGGTGTTCGCGCCCAGACGGCCAGCGATCAGGATCGGCGTCTCGGACGGGATGTTCCAGCTCGCAACACTCGTGTTGGCATTGAGCGCCGTAGCATTCGCGGGAAGACCGGAAATGGTCTGGGCAAGCAGAAGATTACCTGCATTTACGCCGCTGAACTTGCTATTCGTGTAGTCGCCACGAATCACCACCGTGGCGTTCAGCACGGCCGGGATGGAGAGATTGTCGTCCTCCACCAGCGCCTCATCGCCGACGTCCGTGAAGGAGTTGCGCTTGAACGCGCGACCGAAGGCCTTCAGGGCCGGAAAGGTCTGGAAATGGCAGGACAAGCAAGCCGCGCCGGTCTGACGCGCGAATGCCGGGATGGCCTCGGCGGAGGTCGGGGCCAGCGCCATGCCGGACACCGCAACCATGCCGAAGGCCGCAGCAGAGAAGATTACTTTCTTCATAATGTTGCACCCTCTTGTTGAGTTTTGGATTCCTCCCCTCCGTGCCCGCATGCGCGGTTCCTTCCGGGAGGTGTGCGAACATTGCGTGACGCGCGTCACAGGGTCAACACGCCACGGGTGCGGTGTGTCAATATGACACACATGCTGGGCAGGAAAGAGAGAAACCACCAAGACACGGAGACACCAAGAAACTTCATTCCTTTTCTTTGTGCCTTTGTGGCATTTCATGTCGGATTGAAATCCGACCTACGGGGCGTTGTAGGTCACACTTCAGCGTGACATCACCGAATGCCCACCTGCCTCACGGAGACCTCAAGCGGCCAAGAAACCCTGCATCCCTCTTGGTATCTTTGTGACTTTGTGGTTTCCTATCCAGTCGGACTGAAGTCCGACCTGCAAAGCTACGAAGGCCAGTCGGCCAGTTCGTCGGCCAGGATGCGCTTGAGCGGTTCCAGATGCTTTTCGTAGCGCTTCCAGCGCTGCATGTAGTCCTTTCGCATGCCGTCGCGCACTTGGGCCACCGATGACGTGCGGACGATGGTGCGCGCCCGCGAGAAATCCAGGCAGGCCTCATCCCACGGCAGTCCCAGGAACTCCACCATGCGCCGGATCTCCCGCTCGGGGTCCGTCACCAGATCCTCGTAGCGCACCTCCAGCATCGTTCCCTCGGGCAGGATGCTGGCCCAATGCCGCATCAGGCGCGCATACATGCGATAGAAGTAGCCCACGCCG
Organism: Mariprofundaceae bacterium; assembly: GCA_027035825.1. Taxonomy (GTDB): domain Bacteria; phylum Pseudomonadota; class Zetaproteobacteria; order Mariprofundales; family Mariprofundaceae; genus JALVTX01. Next base: position 3,549 of record JALVTX010000219.1, on the reverse strand, counting down.
CGCAGGCTGTAGATATAATCAAACTGGCCGCCCACGAAATTGGCGCGATACATGCCCAGGCAGTTGTCCAGCGGATGGCGCTTCACATGGATGAAGCGCGCCTTGGGCAAGGCGCGGTGAATCTCGCCCACCAGCCGGAAATTGATGAGCGTCTTGTCCGTGATGCGCGCGCCTTGCGGCCCCTCGTCCAGCCGCCCCAGGAAGGCGCGCCCCACCTCGGCCCAGCGCTCCGGCGTCCAGGCCAGCATCGTCTCCAGCGTGAGCGTCTCCCCCCATTGCTCCTGCAAGCGAAAAAGCGAATGCTCGAAGGCGTTCCACTCCCCGCGCGAGGCCGTGGCGGGATGCGCGGCCAGTATCTGCTCGGTGAGCGTGGAGCCGCAGCGCGGCATGCCCACGATGAACACCGGCCGCTCATCCTCCAGCCCGCCGACATTGGCGAATGCATCCGGCGTCCAGGCCGCCATCACCGCTTCCAGATGGGCCAGCTCGGCGTCCAGGTCGTATTCCGAATGTTTCCATCGGATATCGTTGCCCTCGGCATAGCGCGCGAAGGCCTCGTCGTAGCGGCCCGCGTCCTCCAGCGCCTTGGCCGTGGCAAAGGCCATGTACACGCGCGCGGGAGAATCCGGAGGGGTCTCGTTATACGCCCGTTCCATTTCGGGCATATCCTCGTCATTGGCGGAGAATCGCTTGAGCAATGCCAGCTGACCCCATCCCCGCGCCTTGCCCAATCCTTCCGCCGTGCGCAACGCCACTCGCAGCGCCGATTCCGCTTCCGCCAGATCGCCCTGACGCATCAGGGCCGCCGCGCGCAATTCGTGAACCCTGGCATTGTCTGGCGCCAACGCCGCCGCGCGCTCGATGACGGCCATCGCCGCCGCATAGTCATCCATCTGCTCATGCGCCTCGAACAGGACAAGCAACACCTCGACATTGTCTGGCTGCCTCGCATGAAGATCCTTCAGGATGGTCAGGGCTTCCTTGGCCCCTCCCTGCCGGCAGAGCGCGGCCGCCAGCCCCAGCCGGCAAGTGAATGACCGCGGAGCCAGTTCCAGCGCCTTGCGAAACACCTCCTCCGCCGCATCCGGAACATGGCGATTCATGTACAGCGTGCCAAGGTTTTCATACAAATCCACGCGTTTGGGCGCGAGGTTGATGGCTCGCACCATCAGACGCTCGGCCTCCACGTGGTCGTCCCGGTTCGCCGCCAGCAAGGCCTGGATATTCAGCAAATCCGGCGCATCGGGCCAGATGCGCGCCATCTCCCTGCAAATGCCCTCGGCGATATCCTGCCGTCCGCGCGCCAGCGCCTCGCCGGCGCGCGCCGCCAGCTCTCGCACCTTGCGCTTCTTGTTATTGGAAATCCGCTTCGTCGCCCGCTTCGCCGCCTTCGCCATCACCCACCCTCACACATGCGCGGCCACGAGCCCCAGCCAGTAGCGCGCCAGCGTCCGGCTGTAGTCCGCGCCCTGCTTGCCCTCCAGCTCCGCCAGCAAGGCGTCCACGTACTCGCTCGGGATGTAATACACCGCGCCGCTGGTCTCCCACGCGCCCAGGTTCTCCGCCAGCCGCAGGCCCACCACGTCGCCCTCGTCCAGCATGCGCGAGGTCCAGCGATCCTCGATGCGCACCTCATCACCGCCCTCGGGATGCGGCGCGAGCCAGAAGCCCTGGCCAGCCTCCAGCCGCGCCACCCGGTACAGCCGAAGGGGCGCCGCCGCCAGCCGCGAAAGCCAGTCCCGCTGGGCATCATTCAGCGCCAGGTCGGAATCCAGCACCATTTGCAGCACCGGCACGGATTCGCCATCCACCTCGAACGCGCCCTCGGTCACCATGTATTCCAGCACGTTGGAATCGTGCACCGCGCGCAGCGCCGGATCGGCCGTGGCCAGGCCCCGGCGCTCCTCGTCGGAGACGTCGGCGAACCAGACCTCCTCGACCCAGCGCGTCACCGCCTCGCCGTGGCGCTGTCCCAGCCACTCCACGGCGCGCCGCACCAGCGTCCGTGCATCGGCGCGGCTGCGCGCGCGCTCCTGCTCCACGGGCAGGCAGCAGCGCTTGTATTTCTTGCCGCTGCCGCAGGGGCAGGGGTCGTTGCGGTGAACCTTGGACACGAGCAAGCCTCCGGGGGATTGAATGAGGCATGGAAGCCTGACGGCGCCGGCCAAGGCGCGCAAGGGCGGGCGCGCTCCGAGCGACTCAACCTTTCACGCTCAGCCGCAGATACTTCCGCTTGCCCAGCTTGATGAGATACGGCCCGCCGGGAGCCAGCTTCAGATCCTTGTCCGTCACCCGCTCGCCGTCGATGGACAGCGCCCCCTGCCGGATCAGGCGAATGGCCTCGCCGTTGGAGGCAGTCAGCCCCGCGCCGGTCAGCGCCCGCGCAATCCACAGCCCGCCGTCCCCGGCCGCCATCTCGGCCTCGGGAATGTCCTCCGGCAACTGGCCGCGCGAGAACTGCGCCTCGAACGACTGCCGGGCCTGCTCGCCCGCGCCCGCGCCGTGGAAACGATCCACGATCATCGCCGCCAGCCGCTTCTTGGCCTCCATCGGGTGCATCGCGCGCACCTCGTCCATGTCCGCGTCCGTGAGCAGTTCGTAGTAGCGCAGCATCAGCTCGTCGGAAATGCTCATCAGCTTGCCGAACTGCTCGTTCGGCGCTTCCGCCACGCCCACGTAGTTGCCCAGCGACTTGCTCATCTTGTTCACGCCGTCCAGCCCTTCGAGCAGGGGCATGGTGAGAATCACCTGCGGCGGCTTGCCATACGCCTCCTGGAGCTGGCGGCCCATGAGCAGGTTGAACTTCTGGTCGTTGCCGCCGAGCTCGACGTCGGCATCCAGCGCCACCGAGTCGTAGCCCTGGATCAGCGGGTACAGGAACTCGTGAATGGCGATGGGCTGGCCGCCCTTGTAGCGCTTCTCGAAATCATCGCGCTCCAGCATCCGCGCCACGGTGGCCTTGGCCGCGATGCGAATCAGGTCGGCCGCCGTGAGCTGGTTCAGCCACTCGGAATTGAAGCGCACCTCGGTCCGGGCCGGGTCGAGGATCTTGAACACCTGCTCCTTGTAGGTCTCGGCGTTGACCAGCACCTCCTCGTGCGTCAGCGGCGGCCGCGTCTCGTTCTTGCCGGTGGGGTCGCCGATCATGCCGGTGAAATCGCCAATCAGGAACACCACCTGATGACCGCAGACCTGGAACTGGCGCAGCTTCTCCAGCAGCACCGTGTGCCCCAGGTGCAAGTCCGGCGCGGTCGGGTCGAAGCCGGCCTTCACGCGCAGCGGCCGCCCCTCGTCCCGCGCCTGCTTCAGCTTCTTCTCCAGCCCGCCCTCGGGAAGAATCTCCACCGCGCCGCGCGAAAGCAGCGCCAACTGTTGTTCCACGTCCATGCCGTCACCTCGTTCCGATGGGCGCGCACTCTACCGATAGCCGGCATTCCGCACTATCCTTGCCTGATGAACGCCGCTCCCATCCTCATGGGCATCATGTCCGGCACGTCCTGCGACGGCGTGGACGTGGCGGTGGCGGAAATGGGCGCAACGCCGCGCCTC
>JALVTX010000218.1 GCA_027035825.1 Mariprofundaceae bacterium | reverse complement strand
ACGCCGCGAGGCGGAATCATGGCCAAGTCCCTCCGGGCTGCGCCCGAAATGTTCCCGAATGGCGTCCACTCGGCGTTGCTCGGCTTGCGCATGGAACCACCATGCGCCGCGCCTCGCGCCTTGATTGGCCGCATTTCGGGCGGCAGCGACACCGTCCAAACAAGCGCGAACAGGCCCGAGCCTGCCGGCGCCGCTGTTGCGTCCGTGAGGAGCGCCTCGCTCAGACTCCGTGAAAGGCGTACTCGGCCACGGGCTGGCCGCCCTGGAAATGCTCCTCGACGATGCGGTCAATCTTTTCCGGCGTCAGGTCGTAGTACCAGACGCCATCGGGATGCACGACCATGATGGGCCCCTGCTGGCAGACGCCGAGACAGCCGGCGCGATTCACTCGCACCGCGTTCTCGTCGCCCATAATGAGGCCGGCCTTCGCCACCCGCTCCTTCAGGTACTTGAGCAGATCCATGTTCTCGCCGCAGGACGTGCCGACGCACAGGATGGCGTGGCGCTTGTAGTAAGGCAGTGTTGGCGGGTTCGGGTTCGTGGGCATGTCAATCCTTCCAGGGAGTTCGTCGGGCCACGACATCGCCGATGACGACAATCGCCGGCGAGCGCGCCGTCACGCGCCCTTCGGCCGCGTCCTCCAGCGTGGCCGTGATGGTCTCCTCATCGGCCAGCGTGGCGTTGCGAATGATGGCAAGCGGCGTGCCTTTCGCAAGGCCCGCATCCAGCAGCGCCGCCGCGATTCGCGGCAGGTTCCGCGCTCCCATGTAGAACACCAGCACCGGGAAGGCCGCCGCCAATGCCTGCCAGTCCAGGCGGCTCTTGCCGCACGCCTCGTGCCCGGTGAGAAAGGCGATGCTGGCGTTCACCGTGCGGTCGGTCACCGGGATGCCGGCCATCGCCGGCGCCGCCACGCCGGCCGTGATGCCGGGAATCACGCGAAAGCGCACCCCCGCTGCGGCCAGCGCCCGCGCCTCCTCGCCGCCGCGGCCGAACACGAACGGATCGCCGCCCTTGAGCCGCACCACGCGCTTGCCGTCCCGGGCCAGCCGGATGAGCGTCTCGGTGATGTCGGCCTGGTCGGCCGAGGGCCGGCCGCCGCGCTTGCCAGCCGGAATCCGCTCCGTGCGGGAGTCCGCCAGCGCCAGCACCTCCTCGCTCACCAGCGCGTCATGGACGATGGCATCGCAATCGCCGATGAGCTTGACCGCCGCGAGGCTCAACAAGTCGGCCGCGCCCGGCCCCGCGCCCACCAGCGCCACCTCGCCGGGCCGCAATGGAGAGGAAAGCTTCGTCATGTGTTGTTCCGGTTCGCGGGCATGCCCCGCAAGCTATCCGCGCCGGCCCGCTTGCGAAACGCCCGGAGAAGAGGGGTTATTCGCCGACCGGGCGCGAGGAGCGGAGGGTGCCCGCCAGTGAGAAATATCACCGCCGAACGACCGAACATGTGGAAAAGACGTGACTTTCTGGCATGAAGCCCTATTTTGCGCCGCAGGAGACATGTGACGTGCGCCTGAGCCCCCTTGTTCGACTACTTGCCGCCTTGCTGGCGGCTTTCTGCCTGCCCGCCCTCGCGCCGGGCCTGGCCTCGGCCATGGGCTTTGGCGCGCCCGTGCTCAAGAGCCGCCTGAACGAGCCGCTCAACCTCGTCGTGCCGCTGGAGCTTTCCGAGGGCGAGAGCCTGTCCCGCGTTTCCGTGAGCCTGGCCTCGAAGCGCGAATACCGCGATCTGGGCCTGGAGCCGCCGGCCCACCGCGCGGCCATCCGCATTTCGCTGGAGAAAGACAGACGCGGCCGGCCGCAAGTGAAGCTGGACTCCGAGGGCCCGGTGGCCGACCCGGTGCTCTCGCTGCTCATCAAGGCGCGCTCGGGGCGCATGACCTACTTCAAGCATTTCGAGGTGATGCTCGACCCGCCGCCCTCGGAGAAGCCCGCGCCGGGCGGCCTGGCGGCCACCGTGGTGCGCGCCGCCGCATCGCCCGCGCCCGGGATTGCGCCCGGAGCCGCGCCCGAAGAAACCTCTCCCGTTCGCTCGCTCCCGGCCGACGCGCCGCCCATCGTCACCGTGCGTTCGTCTTGGGCGCGGGCCGACCGCTACGGCCCCGTGCGCGCCGGCGACAGCCTGAGCGTCATCGCCTACCGGCTGCGCAAGGACAAACGCTACAGCAACCGCCAGGTGACGCTGGCGCTGTATGACAAGAACCCGAACGCCTTCATCCACGGGGACATCAACCGCCTCAAGCCCGGCGCGTGGCTGGTGACGCCCACGGCCGAGGAGGTGGAGCGGCACGGCGGGCCGGCGGCCATGGCGCGGCTGGAGGCGCTCATTCGCCAGGGCAAGGCGAAGGAGCCGCCCGCGCCCAAGGCCAAACCCAAGCCCAAGCCGACCGCGACCACCGCCGCGCCGCCGCCATCCAAACCCGAAACCAGGCCCGCCAGCCAGCCGCCCGCCGGCGCAAGCGGCCCGCAAGGCTTCACCGGCGAGGTGCGGCTGGGCGACCGCGAGGCCATCGAGGCGGCCATCCGCGCCGCCCGCGAGGCCCGCGCCAACGAGGTGGACGCCCGCCTCCAGCGCCTGATGGCGCAAGCGGAGGAATCCCGCCAGCGACTCAAGCGGATGGATCGCACGCTCGACCTGATGGAGCGATACACGCACACGCTGGAGAAGGAGGTGGCCGAGCTGCGGGCGCTGGTGAAGCGGAACTCGCGACTGGTGTCGCCGGCCTGGTTCTGGGCCTTCGTGGCTCTGCTGCTGGCGGACATCGTGGCCGCGGTCTGGCTGACGCGCCGCCTGAAGGCGCTGGAAGCGTCGCGCGCCGCCGCGCCCCTTGACGCCCCCCGTGAGCGCGAGCCGACCACCGCGCCAGCCTCGTCCCCCGAGCCCGAGCCGGCCTCCGAACCTGCGCCCGCGGCCGACCCGCCCGAACCCGCCGGCGCACCCCACCCGTCCGCGAGCGACCCGGAAGAGGACATCTACATCGCGCCGGGGGCCATCGCCGCCACGCCGCCAACCCCGCCTGCGCCGAAGGAGCGCGAGGACGAGGCGCGCATCCGCGAACTGGTCAACCGCATCGAGGAAGACCTGCACTGGAACCGCCTGGACGAGGCCGAGCGCCGCCTGGACGAGCTGGCGGAACTCGCGCCCAAGCACCTGCGCGGCATGGCCATGCGCGCCGAGTTGCTGCTGCGCCGGGGCGAAACGGAGGCCTGCCGCGAACTGGTGGGCCGTGCGCACGAGGAGCTGACCCCGCGCTACTGGAAGCTCTTCTCCGGCATCCTCTCCCCGGCGGCGTGGCATGCCTGGCACGATGGCCCGAACGCCGCCCACGCCCTGCTTGCCGCCCGCGAGGAGGAAACGCCCGCGCAGCCCGAGCCGGCGAACGCGGACGAGGCGAGCGAACCGAACGTCCTCGAACTGGATCTCAGCGACGACGAGGCTCCGGCCGTGCCGGATGCGCCGGCGGACGCGGAAGAAGGTGATGATGACAGCGACGCCGGCTTCAGCCGGACGGTCATCATCCGCCCCAAGAACATGGAGCAGGATTAAGGCGCGCCGGCCCGCTTGCGAAATATCCCGCGCTGTTCCAAGATTGGTTCAGCCAACAGACGAGGAGGGCTCCTCGATGCGAGAAAAGCAACCCATTCCGCTTTTACCCTTCGATATGCAATATCAAGGAATGCCCCTCCATATATATAAGGCGGATATGAGGAATGCAGCATCCCCATATTCGGATTGTTAGCTCTCAATAGCGTATACGTGATGATCGATGAGTTTAAATCTGATTTGCTGGTGTTGGATGGTAAGCAGATTTTCCGTAAATATATTTTAAGCGGATCAGCGCATGCATTGAGCGATGAAAAACTTTATCAGCTCAAAGAGGAAATATGTGAATGTTTTGATATAGAGTTTAATGACATTGTTCTGGTTGGGTCAGCTAAATTGGGATTCAGTATTAAGCCAACGAAGAGGTATGAGGAGTTTAGTGATGAATCGGATATAGATATAGCGGTTGTTTCAACTGAATTATTTAAAAAAATATGGGAAGAAGCGTTTCTCTATAAAAAAAGCGGTGCATATTGGCCAAATTGCAAAGTATTTTTTCAATATTTATCAGAGGGTTGGATACGTCCAGACAAGCTTCCATCTAGTAGGTATTTTGAGTTTAGCAAGAAATGGTGGGGGTTCTTTGAGCGGCTAACATCTGAGGGACGTTATGCAAGGGTCAAAATTAGAGGCGGTATTTATCATTCTTGGTTCTTTCTTCAAGAATACCAAAAAATATGTATACAACAGTGCATAGACGATATGGAGAAAACATGAATACATCTGCAACCAATAGGCGATTGCGCGTTCTTTTGACAGCGATTGGTAATGGTAGTTTGATCCCTCAGCCTGAGTTTCAGAGGCGTCTTGTGTGGTCTAATAAAGATAAAGTGGCCTTTATTTCGACCGTGCTTGAAGGTTACCCATTCCCAGAAATATATATTGCATCAGGGAAAGTAGATCCAGAGACTGGAGAAGGAACAGAGCTTCTTGTAGATGGCCAACAGAGGTTAACTACCCTCTATCAATATTTTAAAGGCTCTAAAGACCTGAGGCTTGGGAAGGATGTCAACCCTTATTCAGAATTATCAGAGGAAAAGAAGTTAGAATTTCTAGAATATCAGGTGGTTGTAAGAGATTTAGGTAGCAAACCAATTGAGACAATTAAGGAAATCTTTCAGCGCATTAATTCCACTAGTTACGGACTAAATGCAATGGAAATACATAATGCAAGATACGGCGGAGAATTTAAAGAATTTGGAGAAAAGATTTCTCAGAATCCGTTCTTTGAAAGCAAGAGACTATTCACTGCAACCGATATTAAGCGTATGAATGACGTTCGTTATTGTTTGGTTCTGGCAATAACTGTTATGAGTGCTTATTTTAATCGCGACTCTGAGTTGGAGAGCTACTTAGAAAAATATAATGAAGAGTTCGATGAGGCAGAGGACTTGAGTAAAGAAATAAATGAAGTTCTATCTATAATAGATCAGTTAAACCTTCCGGATGATTGTCGTGCCTATAAAAAAGCTGATTTTTTGTCTCTTTTCGTTGAGGTCCATAGGACTATCTTTAAAAAAGGGTTAAACATAGATTTGGCTTCAACCAGAGAAAACCTTATCCGATTTTACGAAAAGGTTGCTAATGCCTCCCAAGGAAAGGCTGAAGAAGATTCTGATGAAATGAAATATTATAAGGCGGCTTTGCAAGCCAGCAATGATAGAGGAAACAGAATTTTACGTGGCGAAATTATAGAAAGGCTTATTTCTCATGTGCAAACGAGCTAACAATTCGCTTCACCTGACCGCTATTCCGCTGGCGCTCCATAGCGGCAGGTGAGCTTTGTCGTTAGCTGCTCCTCAGAATCTCGACGATCAGTTCCGCGAAGTCCTCGCCCTCGGCCAGCGGCGGCAGCATCTCCACATCCTCGCCGGCGGCGGCCCGCGCCATCGCATCCAGGCTGCGGCCCGGAAACAGCGCCATCGGCTGCAAGCGGACGGGCGCAACGCCCTCCGCCCGCCACAGCGCCAGCACCGAGGCGATGGAGGGCTCGGCGTGCAGCGCCGCCTGCGCCGTGAGCCGCGCCCGCGCGTTGCGCGCATGCAGCGCCGCATACAGCGCCTCGAAACCCGCGAACCGGTGCAGCCCGAACATCGCGTTCACCTTGCGCCGCCTTGCGCCCGATCCGCCGCCGGCATCGGCCGTCACCCGCGCCCAGGCCAGCTCCGCCACAGCCTCGGCGCACTCCGCCAGGGGCGGCAGCACATGCGCGCCGGATTTCGCCGCCAGCGCCGGCGCATCCACCCGCGCATGACGGCCCAACCCGAGGAACAGCGGCAACACCCGCGCGCCTTCCGGCAGCCGCTCGTCGGACTGTCCGTCGGATAAAAAGGCGCAGCCGACCTCCTCGCCCAACAACCGG
>JALVTX010000217.1 GCA_027035825.1 Mariprofundaceae bacterium | reverse complement strand
CCCAGCGATTGCCAGTGCCGCGCCATCGCGGCCGGGTCGTCGCCGTAGTCGGTGGCCTCGTCCATCCGCCCCTGCTTCAGGCGCACGCAGTGGCCGCCCTTGAGGTCGATGGCCGGGATCAGCTCGAAATTCAGGGTTTCCATGCCAGGAACGCCTCCAGCAGCGCCAGCCCCGCCTGCTGCGATTTCTCCGGGTGAAACTGGACGCCGATCAGGTTGTCGCGGCCAATGACGGCGGCGAAACGCACGCCGCCGTAGTCGCAGGCAGCCAGCGCGTGCGCCTCGTCCGCGGGCGCGCAGTAGTAGGAGTGGACGTAATAGACCTGTCGCCCGGCCAGCGGCGCCAGCACCGGATGCGCGGGCTCCCGGGGGGTCACGTCGTTCCAGCCCATGTGCGGAATCTTGCAGCCCCGGGCCGGGAAATCCCCGGGGAAGGGGACGACGTCGCCCGCGATCAGGCCCAGGCCACGGTGCTCGCCGAACTCGAACGAGCGCGACATCATCGCCTGCATGCCCAGGCAGATGCCCAGCATTGGCGCGCCCGACCGGGCCCGGCTGATGAGCGCTTCGTCCATGCCGCTGGCCTTCAGCGCCGCCATGCAGTCGCGGAAGGCACCGACGCCCGGCAGCACGATGCGCGCGCAGCCTTCCATGTCCTCGGGCGTTTTGGCCAGCCGCACGCGGCCGCCCACGCGCTCCAGCGCCTTGGCCACCGAGTGCAGGTTGCCCATGCCGTAGTCAATCAGTGCAACGCTTTTCATACCGTTTCCCGCCACCAGACCGCCAGGACTGGAAGAAACCACCCTGGCGTCTTCGTGGTTATAACGCCCCCTTGGTCGAAGGGATGCCGCTCTGGCGCGGGTCGGGGGAGACGGCCATGCGCAGGGCGCGGCCAAAGGCCTTGAACACGGTTTCGATGATGTGGTGGTTGTTCTCGCCGCGAATGGCGTCAATGTGCAGCGTGATGCGGCCGTGGTTGGTTACGGCCTGGAAGAACTCGCGGAACAGGTCCACGTCGAAATCGCCCACGCGCTCCTTGGGGAAGGCGACGTGGTATTCCAGGCCCGGGCGGCCGGAGAGGTCGAGCACCACGCGCGAGAGGGCCTCGTCCAGCGGCACGTAGGCGTGGCCGTAGCGCACCAGCCCGGCCTTGTCGCCAAGCGCGTCATGCAGCGCCTCGCCGAGGCAGATGCCTATGTCCTCGACCGTGTGGTGGTCGTCAATCTCGCGGTCGCCCCGGGCGCGGATGCTCAAGTCCACCAGCCCGTGCCGCGCCACCTGGTCCAGCATGTGGTCGAGGAAGGGAATGGTGGTGTCGATCTTCGCCTGGCCCGAGCCGTCCAGATTCAGCTCTAGGGTGATGTCGGTCTCGCGGGTGGCGCGGGTGATGGAGGCCTTACGCGGATGCGGCTGTTTCACGGACAATCTCCTTCAGGGCTTCGATGAAGCGGTCGTTTTCCTCGGGCAGGCCGACGGTCACGCGCAGACACTGCTTCAGCACATCGCCCGCGCCGTGCAGATTCTTGACCAGAATGCCGCGCGCCTTCAATCCTTCGAAGGCAGCGTCGGCGTCCGGCACGCGCATGAGCAGGAAGTTCGTCTGCGAGGGAAACACCTCGACCTCGTCCATGGCCAACAGCGCCGCCATCAAGCGGCCGCGCTCGGCGCGGATGCTCGCCGCCTGCTGTTCGAACACGTCGAAATGCTCCAGGAAGAAGGCGAGCGAAAGCTGGCTCAAGCTGTTGATGTTGTAGGGCAGGCGCACCTTGCCCAGGGCCTCGATGGTGTCGGCGCAGCCCAAGGCGTAGCCCACGCGCAAGCCGGCGAGCCCCAGCTTGGAGAAGGTGCGCAGCACGATGGCGTGCGGCGAAATAAGGTCGGCATGCGTGGTTTCGGCGAATGGCCGGTAGGCTTCGTCAATCACCAGCAGACCCCGGAAGTTGTCCGCGATCTGGCGCACCGTGTCGCGCGGCCACAGGTTGCCAGTGGGGTTGTTGGGGCAGGCCAGGAAGGCGATGGCCGCCTTCTCGCGCGCGCAGACGCGCAGGAAGGCCTCGGCGTCCAGCGAGAAGCCCTTGCCGAGCGGCACCGTGGCCACGGGGCGCTTCAGCCAGCGGGAAATCAGCTCGTACATCACGAACGTCGGCTGTGGGATCACGCAGGCGCCGGAATCCGCCGCGATGAGCGCCATCTGGATGATTTCGTCCGAGCCGTTGCCAAGCAGCACCTGTTCCGGCTTCACGCCCTCGCGTTCGGCGATGGCGGCGCGCAAATCGTGCATGCCCGCATCCGGATAGCGGTTCACCTGCGCCTGCGCGAGGCGCTCGGCCCACTGCCGGCGCAATGCATCCGGCAGCGGATACGGGTTCTCCATCGCATCCAGCTTGATCAGGCCATCGGCGTCCGGCACGTGGTAGGCGGCCAGCTGCTTGATGTCGTTGCGGATCATGGCTTCTCCGACAGTCTGAGTTCGACGCTGAGCGCGTGTGCGTCCAGCCCTTCCCGGTGCGCAAGCCGCGCGGCCGCGGGACCAATGGCGGCCACGCCGGCGCGATCCGCGCGAATGATGCTGCTGCGCTTGACGAAATCGTAGACCCCGAGGGCCGAGGAAAAGCGCGCCGTGCGGTTGGTCGGCAGCACGTGGTTCGGCCCGGCCACGTAGTCGCCCAGGGCCTCGGGCACGTAATGGCCAAGAAAGATGGCGCCGGCGTGGCGGATGTAGGGCAGGAGCAGGTCGGGATCGTCCAGCGCCAGCTCCAGGTGCTCGGGCGCGATGCGGTTCACGACGTCGGCCGCCGCGGCCAGGTCGGGGACGTGGATCAGCGCCCCGTGCTCGCGCACCGAGGCGCGGGCGATTCCGGCCCGCGGCAGGCTTTGAAGGTGGCGTTCAATCTCCGCCTCGACGGCGGCGATGAGCCCGGCGTCGGTGGAAATAAAGATGCTCTGCGCCGCCTCGTCGTGCTCGGCCTGCGACAGGAAATCGGCCGCCAGCCAGCCCGGGTCGCCGCCATCGGCGACGACAACGATCTCGGACGGCCCGGCGATCATGTCGATGCCGCAGGCGCCGAACACCTGGCGCTTGGCGGCGGCCACGAACTTGTTGCCGGGGCCCACGATCTTGTCCACCGCCGGCACCTGCTCGGTGCCATAGGCCAGCGCGGCCACGGCCTGCGCCCCGCCAACGGCAAAGGCGCGGGTCACGCCCGCCGCATGGGCCGCGGCCAGCACCAGTTCGTTCACCTCGCGGCCGGGGGTCGGCACGACCATCACGATGTCCTCGACGCCGGCCACCCGCGCCGGCACCGCGTTCATCAGCACCGAGGAGGGGTAGGCGGCCTTGCCGCCCGGCACGTACAGGCCCACGCGATCCAGCGGCGTCACGCGCTGACCAAGCGTCAACCCGGCCTCGTCGGTAAAGCTCCAATCCTCGGGCTTCTGCCGCTCGTGATAGGCGCGGATGCGCTGGATGGCCAGTTGCAGCGCCTCGCGATCCTCGGCGTCCAGCTCCGCCCAGGCCTGTTCCATGCGCTCGCGGGCGATTTCCAGGGTCTCGGGCGTGGCCTCCCAGCCATCGAAGCGGCGGGTGTAGTCGCACAGCGCCGCGTCGCCGCGCGTCTTCACGTCGCGCAGGATGTCGGACACCACGTTCTGCACGTCCTCGCCGGTGTCGGTCTCGCGGGCGAGCAGGGCGTCCAGTTCGCGCTCGAAATCGGGGCTCGTGGCATCCAGATGGCGAATGGCTGGCATCATTGTCCTCCTTCCACGGCGTCCGCGAAGACCTGGATGACGGGCGCCACCAGGCCCTTGCGGGTGGCGAAGCTGGCAGGGTTCACCACCAGGCGGCTGGAAATCTCGTACAGCGTTTCCTCCTCGACCAGCCCGTTGGCGCGCAGCGTGTTCCCGGTTTCGACCAGGTCCACGATGCGGTCGGCCATGCCCACCAGCGGCGCCAGCTCCATCGAGCCATAGAGGTGAATGATATCCGCATGCACGCCGCGCTCCATGTAGTGGCGGGCCGTGATGCGGTCGTACTTGGTGGCCACGCGGATGCGGCTGCCTGGCGCCGGCGCGCCGGCTTCCACCACCTCGCGCGGGCCGGCTACGCACAGGCGGCAGCGGCCGATCTTCAAGTCCAGCGGCTCGAACACGTCCGGCCGGTACTCCAGCAGCAGGTCGCGGCCGACGATGCCCATGTCCGCCGCGCCCTGCTCGACGTAGGTGCAGACATCGGCGGCGCGAATGATGAGAAAGCGCACGCCGCCGGGGCCATCCACCATCAGCTTGCGCGTCCTCAGCACGTCCTCCGCCGGCAGCAGCTCCGCGCGCGCCAGGATGGGTACGGTCTGCTCCAGGATGCGCCCCTTGGAGAGGGCGATGGTCAGCGGCCGCGCGCCCGGGTTACTGGACGGCAAGGCGCTCGCTCCTGAACTGTTCCGCGCCCGGCGTCAGGCGCTCGATGTCCGCGCCCAGCCGGCGCAGCTTCTCCTCGATGCGCTCGTAGCCGCGATCAATGTGATAGACGCGGGAGATGGTGGTTTCGCCGCTGGCGGCCAGGCCCGCAAGCACCAGCGAGGCCGAGGCGCGCAGATCGGTGGCCATCACCGGCGCGCCGGACAGTCGCTCGCGCCCCTCGACGACGGCGGTGTTGCCGTTGAGCACGATGTCCGCGCCCATGCGACGCAGTTCCTGCGCGTGCATGAAACGGTTCTCGAAGATGGTCTCGCGAATCACGCTGCTGCCGCGCGCCACGCACATCAGGGCCATGAACTGGGCCTGGAGGTCGGTCGGGAAGCCAGGGTGGGGGCTGGTCTGGATGTTCACGCCAGAAAGCCGCTCCCCGGCCGAGCAGCGCACCCAGTCCGGCCCGGTTTCCACCGTTGCGCCGGCATCGCGCACGCGGGCCAGGAAGGCGTCCAGCATGGCGGGATTGACCTGCGTCACCGTCACCTCGCCGCCGGTGATGAGGCCGGCGGCCAGGTAGGTGGCGGCCTCGATGCGGTCGGCGATGACGGACACCTCCGCGCCGTGCAGCGCGTCCACGCCCTCGATGCGGATCATGTCCGTGCCGTGGCCCTGGATGCGCGCGCCCATCTCGATGAGCGATTCGGCCAGGTTCACCACCTCCGGCTCGCGCGCGGCGTTTTCCAGCACGGTTTCGCCTTCGGCTAGCGTGGCAGCCATCATCAGGTTCTCGGTGCCGGTCACCGTCACCTTGTCGAACACGATGCGCGCGCCGCGCAGGCCGCCGGGCGCATCGGCCACCACGTAGCCCTGCTCCATGCGGATGCGCGCGCCCATGGCCTCCAGCCCCTTCAGGTGCATGTCCATCGGCCGCGCGCCAATGGCGCAGCCGCCGGGCAGGCTCACGCGCGCCTGGCCGAAACGCGCGAGCAGCGGCCCCAGCACCAGGGCCGAGGCGCGCATGGTCTTGACCAGTTCGTAGGGGGCCTCGGGGCGGCTGCTGCCCGAGGCATCCACGCGCACGCGGCCGCTGTCGTCCATCGAGACATCGGCGCCCTGGTTGGCGAGCAGCGTCAGCATCGTGGTGATGTCGCGCAGATGCGGAATGCGGCGATAGCTCATCGGTCCGTCGGCCAGGATGGCCGCGGCCAGAAGCGGCAGGGCGGCGTTTTTCGCGCCGCTGGCCTCCACCGTTCCGTTGAGGGTGCGCCCCCCCTGTATGATGATGCTATCCATGTTGGCTACCGTTCATGGCGGGGCGGAAGCTACCCCGCTTTCCGGCCGAAGTCATGCCGGAGTCGAGCCAGCCGCGGGCCGCGGGGCGGCTTGCATTTCCCGCCCGACGGCAGAACAATCGGCCGCGAATCACCGGCAGGGAGGGGCGATGTCCGTTTATACCGAACTGACGCCGGACGATGTCCGCGCGATCCTGAAGGACTACGACCTGGGCGAGTTGACGCGCCTGGAGGGCATCGCCGACGGCATCGAAAACAGCAATTTCTTCCTGGACACCACCCGCGGTC
>JALVTX010000216.1 GCA_027035825.1 Mariprofundaceae bacterium | reverse complement strand
CGCCGAACGCCGAGCGCGTCTCGGTGGTGGGCAACTTCAATCACTGGGACGGCCGCGAGCACCAGATGCGGGTGCGCGGCGGCTCGGGCGTCTGGGAGCTGTTCATTCCCGGGCTGGGCGCCGGCGAACTCTACAAGTACGAAATCCGGGCGAAGACCGGCGAAATCCTGCTCAAGGTCGATCCCTATGCGCAGCAGATGGAGGTGCGCCCGGCCACGGCCTGCGTGGTGCACGACCCGCGCGAGTACCAGTGGCATGACGGGGAATGGATGGACGCCCGGCGCGCCGGCGGGCCGCCGCTGGATGCGCCCATCACCATCTACGAGGTGCATCCCGGCTCGTGGCGGCGGGGCGCGGACGGCCAGTGGCTGTCCTACCGCGAGATGGCGCATCAGCTGGTCGAGTATTGCCGGTGGATGGGCTACACGCACGTGGAGCTTCTGCCCATCACCGAGCACCCATTCGACGGTTCCTGGGGCTACCAGACGGTGGGCTATTTCGCGCCCACCAGCCGCTTCGGCGAGCCGGACGACTTCCGCTATTTCGTGGACTATTGCCACCAGCATGGCATCGGCGTGTTCCTCGACTGGGTGCCGGCGCATTTTCCGCGCGATTCGCATGGCCTGGCCCGCTTCGACGGCACGGCGCTCTACGAGCACGAGGACCCGAGGCTCGGCGAGCACAAGGACTGGGGCACGCTGATCTTCAACTACGGCCGCAACGAGGTGCGCAATTTCCTGATTGCCTCGGCGCTGTTCTGGCTCGATCAATACCACATTGACGGCCTGCGCGTGGATGCCGTGGCCTCGATGCTGTATCTGGACTATTCGCGCAAGGAGGGCGAGTGGGTGCCGAACAAGTTCGGCGGCCGCGAGAACCTGGAGGCCATCGCCTTCCTGCGCGAGTTCAACGAACTGGTGCATGCGCGATTTCCCGGCGCGGTGACGATGGCCGAGGAATCCACCTCGTTCCCGATGGTGTCGCGTCCCACGTATCTGGGCGGCCTGGGCTTCACGATGAAGTGGAACATGGGCTGGATGAACGACACCTTGCGCTACATGAGTCGCGACCCGATTCATCGCCGCCACCACCACGGCGAGATCACGTTTTCGCAGATCTATGCCTATACCGAGAACTTCATCTTGCCGCTGTCGCACGACGAGGTCGTGCACGGCAAGGGTTCGATGCCGGCCAAGATGCCGGGCGACGACTGGCAGAAGTTCGCCAACCTGCGCGCGCTCTATGGCTACATGTACACGCACCCCGGCAAGAAGCTGCTGTTCATGGGGCTGGAGTTCGGCCAGTGGAGCGAATGGAACCACGAGCAGAGCCTGGACTGGCATCAGGCCGACCACATGCCGCATCGCGGCCTGCAACTCTTGGTGCGCGATTTGAACCGGCTGGTGCGCGAGATTCCGGCCCTGCACGAGGTGGATTTCGAGCCGCATGGCTTCCAGTGGCTGGATTGCGGCGACGCCGCCCAATCCACGTTGAGCTACCTGCGGCGGGATAGGGCGGGGCGGGCGGTCATCGTGGCCGTGAACTTCACGCCCGTGCCGCGGCACGGCTTCCGCATTGGCGTGCCCGAGGGCGGCTTCCACGAGGAGATTCTGAACACCGACGCCGAGGTCTATGGCGGCTCGAACCTGGGCAATGGCGGCGGCGTCACCGCTGAGGATCAGCCCTGGATGGGCCAGCCGCACTCGCTGGCCATTACGCTGCCGCCGTTGGCGTGCGTGGTGTTTCGAAAGCGCGACTGAGGCGCGCACATGGCATGTTTCGACTCAGGTGATGCAAGGCGCGCCGGGCATTTCCCGGTCTGGGTGGCCTGGTTGGGGGTGGTGGTGATGGTCGGCGGAGGCTGGCTGCTGCTTGCCTTGTGAGCCGGCGAGTGCGCCGGCGACGGGTGGTGTCAGATGCTCTCGGCCACCGTGGTCATGACCTTGGAGGTCAGCTTCATCAGAGCCTTGACCGGGGCCGGCAGCCTGGCCGCGCCCAGTTCCTCGGCCAGCTTCGCGTGGCCCAGCTCGTCCTTTTTCATCTGCTCGACGATGGCGCGACTGCGCGCATCCTTTGCGGGCAGGCGCTCGAGGTGGCTGTCCAGATGGCGCACCACCTGGTATTCGGTTTCCTCCAAAAAACCGAGATTCCAGCGGTCGCCCGCCACGCCGGCCGCCATGCCGATGGCCAGCGAGCCCAGGTACCAGAACGGATCGAGCAGCGAAGGCCGGTCGTCCAGTTCCTGAAGCCTGCGGCGGCACCAGTTCAGGTGGTCGGCCTCCTCGATGGAAGCGCGGCGCAGGCGTTCGCTGATGGACGGATCGCGCGCCGTCAGGCTCTGGCCCTGGTAGAGCGCCTGGGCCGAGACCTCGCCCGCGTGGTTCACGCGCATCAGCCCGGCCGAGAGCTTGCGTTCCTTGCTTGAAAGGGCCTGGTCGTCGCCGGCGCGCTCGGCCGGGTAGGGGCGGCTGGAAGGCTGCTCGCAGAAGATGTTGTTGAGGACGTGGTCAGCCTCCCGCAGCACGCGATCGAGCGGGGAGTAGCGACGGAAATCAGCCTGTGTCATGAGCCCGATTATCCCCCGATGGCGGCGTCGCGCAAGCGCGATCTCGGGTGCTTGCGGAGGCCCGTCCCTTGTATTTCAAGGGCTTCACGACTTACTCACAGAATCTGTGGATAACTTTGTGGATGAATCGGCTTGGGCTCCCGTTTTTCCGCCCCACCGGCTCGCAGGGGTGACGGTGCACAAAAGTTGGGCATGTATATTTTTCTAATAAAATCAGTGTGTTATGCGCAAGTTGCTGAAAATCCTCATGAGTTGGTTCGCGCAAGGGTGAAAGCGAAGTCTCACGCTGGCTGGAAGTGGATAATTTTATCCGGAAAGCCGTTCCAGGCAGGCTTTTGCGGCCTCCTCCCCGCGCCGGACGGCCAGTTCGATGGTGGCCGGCAGTTCGCCCGGACGGGGCGCTTCGCTGGCATCCACGACGTGCGCGGGAAGGGGCGGCTGGGGGTGAGGGCGCACCTGCACGGTGGCGCGCGCCTCGCGCACCAGCCGCGCATGCACGGGGCGGGGGAAGGCGCGACGGCCGAGGATGGAGTCGTAGCTGGAGTTGTAGAGGGCGGCCAGCAAAAGGCGCGCCTCCTCCACGCGCGCGGGCAGGGAGCTGGGGGCGCCATCGGCGCTGTCCACGAGGCAGAGGTGGCGGAGCCCGCCTGCCTCGCGGGGGCTATCGCTGTCATGCATCTGCTCACTAATGTCGAACAGCCAGCGCCCGCGCACGCCGATGAAGGGTGCTGCGGGCGGCGCGGGCAGCGGCGGCAGGTCGCGGAA
Source organism: Mariprofundaceae bacterium (assembly GCA_027035825.1). Classification (GTDB taxonomy): domain Bacteria; phylum Pseudomonadota; class Zetaproteobacteria; order Mariprofundales; family Mariprofundaceae; genus JALVTX01. Next base: position 2,754 of record JALVTX010000216.1, on the reverse strand, counting down.
CCACAGGTGCAGGTTGGCGATGGCGCGCGTGTCCGCTGGCGCATCCAGGCCGAGGAGCCGGTTGCGCGCGTGCGCGGGCAGGGCCAGCACCACGATGTCGGCGTCCGTTATGTCCGAAAGCCGGCGCACCCGGGCGCGGGTCTGGATGGTTGCGCCCAGCCGTTTGGCGCGGCGCGCCAGCGGCGCGATCAGCGCCTGGCTCAATGGCCGCGTGAACCAGCCCAGCCGGGCGCTGTCGTGCCCCGCGAAGGCCTCGCGCAGCACCCGCGCGAAACTGGCCGCGTTGGCCGTGTGCGGCGGCTCGTTCATCGCCCCGAGGCAAATGGGCGCGAGCAGATCGTTTGCCAGGGGAGCTGGAACGTCCAGCGAGGCGAGCCATTCGCGCACGCTGGCATGGGCGGGCAGGCGACGGCGGATGGCCAGCCCCAGCCGGGCGATGGCGGCGGCGCTGGCCACGCCGTGCCCCGGCAGTAGGCCAGCTTGCCACATCATGCCCGCGGCCAGCGGCAACCAGGCCGGCGGCGCAAAGCGGAAGCGGCCGCGAGTCTCGTCCCACAGCGGCAGGATCAGCGTGTTCTGCCAGCGCACGTCAGATGCGCCTGTTTCCTCCAGCAGCGCACGCGTGCGATGGTAGGCGCCGATGAGCAGGTGCGGGCCGTTGTCCGTCCACTGGCCCGTGGCGGCGTCCAGGAAGGAGCGGGTGCGCCCGCCCGGTTCGGGCGCGGCCTCCAGCAGGGTGGGGGCGAGCCCCGCCTCGGCCAGCCGCAACGCGCAGACCAGCCCGCAAAGACCGCCGCCGACGATGACGACCCGTCCAGGAGACACTGTCTCAGAAAAAGCTGGGCGGCAGCCCCTTGCGGGCGGCGCGTTTCTCCCGTCGCCACATGCGCCAGGCAATCCACATCTTGCTCAGCGGGGCCAGCGTGGGCGGCGAGCTGAACAGCGATTCCGGCTGCTCGCGGATGCGGCGGTAGTGGGCGTGGTAGATCGCCCCCATGACCAGCGATGGCCGCAGCGAGGCCCGATCCTCCGGCGGCAGGGCGGCGAGCGCCGCGTCATAGAGTTCGCCGGTGCGCGCGATGTAGGCTTCCAGCAGCGCCCGCATGCCGTCGGTCATCTCGCCGCGCATGAAATCCTCGTCGGCGACGCCGAAGCGGATGCGATCCTCCCGCGGGATGTAGATGCGGCCGCGCGCCGCGTCCTCGCCCAGATCGCGCAGGATGTTCGTGTATTGCAGCGCCTCGCCCAGCGTGGTGGCGAACGTGGCCGCGCCGCGGGCGCGGTGGCCGAAGATTTCGATGCTGAGCAGACCCACCACGCCGGCCACGCGGTGGCAGTAGAGCGCGAGGTCGGCCCGGCGCTGGATGGGCTGGCCGCTCACGTCCATGCGCATGCCGTCCAGGATTTCGCGGAAGAGTTCCTCGCTGAGGTTGAAACGCCCGCGCGCCCAGGCCAGCTCGCGGCCCACCGGGTGGCTGGGCGCGCCCTGGAAGGTGCGCGCGATTTCGTCCTCCCAGAACTGGAGCTTGCGCATGGCCACCTCGGTGTCGCGCACCTCGTCGGCGATGTCGTCCACCTCGCGGCAGAAGGCATAGAGCGCCATCATCGCGCGGCGCTGTTCCTCGGGCAGGAACAGGAAGGCATAGAAGAACGAGGAGCCGGCGCCCCGTGTCTTGTCCTCGCAGTAGCGGGCTGGCGTCATGCGCGGGCCTCGCGGGCCGGGCGCGCGGGCAGGAGCGCCTCCAGCAGCACGCGCGGGGCCAGCAGCATCCATGCGCCCGTTCCCAGGGTTGGCCGCTGCCGCAGCGGATCGGGCAAGCGCGCGGTGGCTTCCAGCACGCGCCGGCCGCCATGCCACGTGGCCGCCACTTGCAGGCGCAGGCGGAAGGGCAGCATGCCCGGCAGGGGCCGGGCCTGCTCGAACAGCGCCCGCGTGTAGTCCACCGCGCGGGCCAGCGCCGGCGCGATTGCGGCATCCGCTCCACCTTCGCCCTTCATCAGCGCTTTGCGGCTGACGCCGGCCTCGGCCAGCCATGCTTCCGGCAGGTAGCAGCGGCCACCGGGGATGTCCCGGCTCAGATCCTGCCAGAAATTGGTCAGTTGCAGCGCCGTGCACAGTGCATCCGAGGCGGCGAGGGCCTCCGGCGCGTTCACGCCGTGCAGCGCCAGCATCAGCCGGCCCACGGGATTGGCCGAGTGCCGGCAGTAGAAGAGCAGCTCCTCGATGGTGGCATAGGCGTGAATGCTCACGTCCATGCGGAAGGCGACGAGCAAATCGCGCAGGGCGGAAACGGGCAAATCGTGCCGGCGAATGGCGTCGCCCAGCGCCAGGAACACCGGGTGCGCGACATCCTCGGTCAGGCAACGATCGAGCAGCGTCTCCCAGGCGTCCAGTTGCTTCAGGCGCTTGTCCGCCGCATCGCTGCCTTCGTCGGCGATGTCGTCGGCGGCGCGGGCGAAGGCGTAGATCGCGGCCACGGCGGGACGCAGGCGAGGATGAATCAGGCGCGAGGCGGTGGGGAAGTTCTCGTAGTGCGAGCGTGCCAGCTTCATGCAATGTTGGTAGGCTTGTTCCACGCGCGTGGAATGCCGGGAGCCGGTTGCGCCATTGTCCATGGTGGCATGGTGGCGGCGGGGGGCGTTCCCGGCAAGCCCCGGGGAAGAAGCACGGCAAGCAAGCGCGGGAGGGGACGCAATGGCATCGAGATACGACGTGGCGGTGATTGGCGGCGGCGTCATCGGCTGCCTGACGGC
>JALVTX010000215.1 GCA_027035825.1 Mariprofundaceae bacterium | reverse complement strand
CGCTGCGGGCCATCGGCGAGGCGCGCAATTTCGCGCACGGGCTGCACGAGACGCGCCTGGAGCTGGCGCACGAGGCGTTCCGCAAGATCACCCGGCCGGAGCTCTTGTATCTGGCGCTGCTGTTCCATGACATCGCCAAGGGCAAAGGCGGCGACCACTCGGAACTGGGCGAGGAGATCGCGCGCCGCGAGTGCCTGCGGCTGGGGCTGAACCGGGACGCGGCGGAGCTGGTGGCCTGGCTGGTGCGCCATCACCTGCTGATGGCGATGACTTCGCAGCGCTCGGATTTGTCCGATCCGGCGGTCATCGAGCGCTTCGCGCGGCAGGTGGGGGATGTGGAGCGGTTGCGCTACCTGTTGCTGCTGACCGTGGCGGACATCGCGGCCGTGGGGCCAAACGTCTGGAACGGCTGGAAGGGAGCGCTGCTGCGCGATTTGCACCTGGCGGCCGAGCGCTGGCTGATGGGCGAGGAGGACGCCAGCGCCAGCACCCGCGAGCGGGCCAGGCTGCGCATCGAGAGCACCGCGCAGCAGGCGGACGAGTCCGAACGCGCGCGGCTGGTCGAGGCGCTGGAGGGATTGCCGTGGCGGGCGGTGCTGGGCCTGCCGCCACGGCACCTGCTGCCCGCGGCCAGGATGCTGGCGGCAGGCGAGGCGCCGGCCGTGGAGGTGCTGGTGGATGAGGAGCGGGAGGAGAGCCTGGTATTGGCGCTGGCGGCCGACCGGCCGGGACTGTTCGCCGACCTGGCCAATGCCATGGCCTCGGGTCACATCAACATCCTGGCCGCGCAGGCGTTCTCGCTCTCCGGCGGGCGGGTGCTGGACGTGTTCCACATCCAGAGCGGCGAGGGCGCGCCGCTGTTCGATGCGGGCGACGTGGAGAGGCTGAAGCGCAGGATACTGGAGGCGGCCGAGGGCGGGGTTCGCGTGCGGGCGCGCCCGCCCCGGCGGCACGTGCTGATGGAGCGGGTGCGGGTGTCGGCGCGGCCGCTGCCCTTGGCTTCCACCCGCCAGACGGCCATCGAGGTGACGGCGGCTGACCGGCCGGGGCTTTTGGGCTTGCTCGCCGGCGCCATCACCGAGGCGGGATTCAACCTGCGGGGGGCCAGCATCAGCACCTTCGGCGAGCGGGCGGTGGACGTGTTCTTCCTGACTCGTCCCGACGGCGGCGTGCTGACGCCGGACGAGGTGGCGCGGGTGTGCGCGCTGCTGGAGGAGGCCGCGAGCCTGCCCGATGAGCCGGGCAAGGAAACGGGCGCCGCGGCGACCAAACGGGCATGAGCATGCTGACACGCTGGTTTGGACGCGGCCGTGAACAGGGCTTCGTGCTGGCCCTGGGCGGCGGGGGCGGGCGCGGCCTGGCGCACCTGGGCGTGCTGGAGGTGCTGGAGGCCGAGGGTTTCCGCCCGGACGCCATTGTCGGCACCAGCATCGGGGCCCTGTTCGGGGCGATGTATGCGCTGGAGCCGGATGCCGCCCGGTGCATCGAACGCGCCAGGGAAGGCCTGCGGTCGGAGCTGTTCAACAGCCTCGATCTGCCAGTGCTGGAGGGCGAGGAGGTGGACGATGAGAGCTGGCTGTCGCGGCTGGTGGGCGCGGCGCGCCAGTCCATTCTCTTTGCGCGCGCGGCCACGGGTGTCGCGGTGGCGGACGTGGAAACGCTGATCCGCATCGTGCATGACTTCTGCCAGGGCAAGTCGTTCGATGACCTCCAGATTCCGCTGTATGTCACGGCGGTGTCGTTCCCGGCCGGCGAGTGCCGGATATTCTCCGGCGACACCGACGTGTCGCTGGCCTGCGCCGTGGCGGCCAGCATGGCGATTCCGGGCGTGTTCGAGCCGGTGAGCATCCACGGCGAACGCTTCGTGGATGGCGGGTTGGCCTCGGAGCTGCCGGCGCGGGAGGCGCGCATGATGGCGGGGGAGGGCCGCTTCGTGGCGGCCGTCAACGTGGGCGCCCGTCCCAGCCCCGAGGACGAGCCTAGGAACGTGATGGCCATGGTGGACTGGGCCACGCGCATCAAGGCCTTGTATCTGCGGCGCTACGAGAAGCAGTTTGCCGATGTGCTCATCGAGCCGCTGGTCGGGTTCACCCAGTGGCATGATTTTTCGAACCCGGACGCCGAAATCGAGAAGGGGCGCGAGGCGGCGCGAAAGGCGCTTCCCCTGATGCAAAAGCGCTTGGGCTGATTCACGCGTTGCCGCCGCTGTTGCATTCCCCGGCTGGCCGGCTACAACCCTGAATATGGGGTTGCGAAGATTTATCGCTCGCTGGCTGCTGGCGCTGTGCGTCGCCTGGAGCTTGATGGGCCTGGTGCTGGCGAACCTTGCCCGGGAAGTCGTCGCGGCAGAGACGGTGATCCGCGATATCCGTATCGAGGGACTCCATCGCACCCGGCCGCGGACGGTGTTGCGCCAACTGCCGTTTGCGCGCGGTGATGTCTGGCGCGACGAGGATGCAGCCATCGGTGAGCGGTGGTTGCGCAATCTGGGTCTGTTCTCCGAGGCGCACATCGAGCCGCCGGATGCGGATGGCGTGGTGCATGTGCGCGTGCGCGAGCGTTGGTCGTTGTGGCTGTTGCCGCAGGCGACGCGGCGGGACAACGGCGCATCGTCGGTGGGCCTGGCGCTGGACGAATTCAACCTGTGGGGTCTCGGCCATCACCTGAACATGAGCGTGGTCGAGGATACCGGCACCAATTTCTCGGACGCCCGCGGCCAGACGCTGAATCTGGGCTACGACTGGCCACGCATCGCCGATTCGATGTTTGGCCTGAACGTGAGCGGGAGCTGGGGGCAGTCGCGCTTCGATGCCTACCAGAATGGCGTGTTCGTGGCGCAGTATCTACGCGATTTGCGGAGCGTGTCGGCGGTGCTGCGCTATGCGCTGGGCCCGGTCGAGGGCGAGGGCTGGGGCGTTCGCGCCGGGTTTTCCGGCTCCAACACGGCCTTCCGGCTGAAGCGCGGCCAGCCGCAGCCGGACGTTGTCGGCGTGCGCAAGCACACGCTGCTGGCCGGCGCCAGCTACCGGCGCGTGGACGACCGCATCACCTGGCTGACGGGCCTGAGCATGGACTGGTCGCTGGCGCTGTCCCACCGCTCGCTGGGCTCGAACATCAATGTCTGGCGGCAGGAACTGCTGCTGCGCGACTACGTGCCCATCGGCCGCAGCAACACCGTGAACCTGCGGCTGGATGGCGGGCTGGCCGGCGGCGACGTGTTGCGCGACGGGCTGTTCGATATTGGCAACCGCAACCAGCTCCGCGGCTATTTTCCCGGCGAGGTGCAGGGCAAGCGCTACGCGCTGGGCACGATCGAGGGCCGCTTCTTGCCGCGACCGGACAGCAACATCCAGCTGGTGGCGTTCACGGACGCGGCCTGGGTGGGCGGGCGAATCGGCGCGCCCGACCGGACGTTCGTGGGCGTGGGCGGCGGCCTGAGATGGACCCTGCGCTGGCTGGTGCGGGGCACGATCCGCGCTGATGCGGCCTATGGCTTCGCCACGCGCCGTTGGCGTTTCTATCTCGGCACGCGCCAGGCGTTCTGATCGTTTGACTTGGCAGGGAGGCATGGCACGTTTGCGCGCATGCCTTCCCGAAGCGCTGCCATTCTCGCAACCGACTGGGCCGCGCCCGAGCAGTGGCTGGGGCTGGCGGGCTCCGTCCTCATTCTGGGCGCCTACGCGCTGATGGTATGGCGGCCCGAGCGGCGGCGGCTGTATTTCTCCATCAGCTTCGTGGGCGGCGCGGCGCTGATGGGCGTGGCCGTGCTCTACCGCAACGCGGGGCTGATGCTGCTGGAGGCGGCCTGGATGGGCATCAACGCCTGGGGGCTGTGGCGGAGCCTGCGCGATGCGGGTTGAGCGCGCGGTGGTGCTGGCCGCGGGGCTGGGCACGCGGTTGAAGTGGCTGACGCGGGACCGGCCCAAGGCGCTGATGCCGCTGAGGGGCGGCGATGCGGTCATCGAGCGCGTGATCCGGCGGCTGGCGGCGGCTGGCATTCATGACGTGGCCATCAATGTTCACCACCATGGGCAGCAGTTGATGCGGGCGCTGGGGGACGGCCGGCGGCTGGGCGTGCGGCTGTATTACAGCGTCGAGGACGAGTTGCTGGATTCCGGCGGCGGCGTGCGGCTGGCGTTGCGGCTGTTGCCGGGCGACGGGCCGCTGGCGGTGCACAATGCCGACATCCTCACCGACCTGGACGTGACCAGGCTGGCGCGCCATTGTCCCGAGGGCGGCGCCTGCCTGGGGCTGGTGGACAATCCACCGCACCATCCGCGCGGGGATTTTGCGCTGCGGGGCGGGCAGGTGATGGCGGATGGCGGGTCGCGCCTCACCTTCGCGGGCGTCTCCGTCTGGGATCCCGTTGCCTTGCGGCGCTGGCCCGCGAGCGCGAGGTTTCCGCTTGCAGCGGCCATTCGCGCCCTGATGGCGGAGGGTCGCTGCACCGGCGTGCGGCACGAGGGCTGGTGGTTCGACATCGGCCGCCCGGCGGACTGGTTGCGGGCGAGGAGAGCGAACGTTCGATGAGCTGGAATGCTGAACGGCTGATCGCGTGGGGCATGGGCGCGGCCATCGTGGCCGGCGGCGCGGCGGGCTACGTTTGGGGGCCGGCCATGCAGTCCGTGACGTGGATGGGCGAGCTGTTCCTGACGGCGCTGAAGATGCTCATCGTGCCGCTGGTGGCGGCGAGCGTCATCAGCGGCGTGGCGGGGCTGGGCGACGTGCGCGGGCTGGGGCGCATGGGCGGCGTGTCCGTGGCCTATTACGCGACGACGACGCTGGTGGCCGTGGCCATCGGGCTCGTCATGGCCAACCTCTGGCAGCCCGGGGCGGGCGTGCCGCTGGGCCAGACGGCGAACGCGCCGAAGCCGCACGTGGCCGAGGTGGGGGCGACCGACCTGATCCTCTCCTTCGTGCACCCGAACATCATCGGCGCCGCGGCCAAGATGAAGCTCTTGCCCGTCATCGTGTTCTGCATCGCTTTCGCCGCCGCGCTGTCCACCCTGGGGGAGCGCGGCCGGCCGGTGCTGGCCTTCTTCGAGGGCCTGAACGAGGCGATGATGACGATGGTGCGCTGGATCATGGCGCTGGCGCCGCTGGGCGTGTTCGCGCTGATCGCTTCCCGGCTGGGCGCGGCCGGCGGCGGCGAGGCGTTCCTGGCGCAGCTGGCGGGGCTGGGGCGTTATGCGCTGACGGTGCTCTCCGGCCTGCTCACGCATGCGATCGTGCTGTCGCTGCTCTTGTGGCTGGTGGCCCGTCGCCCGGTGGCGGCTTATTTGGGGCACGTGGGCGCGGCGCTGATGACGGCCTTCTCCACCGCCTCGTCGTCGGCGACGCTGCCGGTGACGATGGAGGGCGTGCGCGAGGCCGGCGTGCCGCGCGAGGCCCGGCGCTTCGTGCTGCCGCTGGGCGCGACCGTGAACATGGACGGCACGGCGCTGTACGAGGCGGTGGCGGCGCTGTTCATCGCCCAGGCCTACGGCGTGACGCTGGATTTCGGCCAGCAGTTGCTGGTGCTGGTGACGGCCACGATGGCCGCCATCGGCGCCGCCGGCATTCCCGAGGCGGGGCTGGTGACGATGGTCATCGTGCTGGAGGCCGTGGGGCTGCCCACTGAGGGCATCGGCCTGATCCTGGCCATTGACTGGTTCCTCGACCGCTGCCGCACCACCATCAACGTCTATGGCGATTCGGTGGGCGCGGCCGTGGTGGGCCGGCTGCTCGGAGGCGGGGCGCGATGAGCGAATCGTGGAGCGTGGCCGACGCCGCGCGCCTGTACCGGGTGGACGGCTGGGGGCGCGGCTTCTTCCGGGTCAACGCGCGCGGGCGCATCGAGGCGCTGCCGGACGGCAGGCTCGCCATCGACTTGCGCGATCTGTGCGACGAGCTGCGCCGGCGCGGGGTGCACCCGCCGCTGCTGATTCGGTTCTCGGACATCTTGCGCCGGCGCATGGCGCAGATTTCCCGGCGCTTTGCGATTGCGCGCGAGGAAGCCGGCTACCAGGGCGAATACTTCGGGGTCTATCCGATCAAGGTGAACCAGCAACGGCAGGTGGTGGAGGAAATCATCGAGTTCGGCGGCGAGTTTCGCTGGGGGCTGGAGGCGGGCTCGAAGCCGGAGCTGCACGCGGTGCTGG
>JALVTX010000214.1 GCA_027035825.1 Mariprofundaceae bacterium | reverse complement strand
ATGCCGATGGTGATGTTGGCGGCCAGCATCACGTCCATCAGCCAGGTCGGCATCGGCACCATCATGATGAGCAGCACCAGCAGCACGCCCACGGCGAGCATCACGTCCGTGTGGCGTCCGAAGCGTTGAATGGCCAGTGCCGCCGTTGCCTGCATGGGCCGTCAGCCTCCTTGTCTTGCGCCGCGCAGGCGGAAGATTTCCGCCAGAATGACCGCCACGGCCTCGTAGAGTTCGGCGGGGATCTCGTCGCCCACCTTCACGCTCTTATACAAGGATCTTGCCAAAGGCTTGTTCTCGCGGATGGGCACGCGGTGTTCGCGGGCGATTTCGCGAATCTTCCCGGCCACCTTGCCGCGCCCCTTGGCCAGCACGCGCGGCGCGCCGCCTTCCTCGGGACGGTAGGCCAGCGCCACGGCGATGTGCGTCGGGTTGGTGACGATGACGTCGGCCTTGGGCACGTCAGCCATCATCCGGCTCCGGGCCTGCTCCTGCTGGATCTGACGAATCTTCGATTTCAGTTGCGGGTCGCCCTCGGTTTCCTTGTATTCGTCCTTCACTTCCTTCTTGGACATCCGCAGGCCCTTGGCATGCTCCCAGCGCTGGTAAAGCACGTCGCCGATGGCGAGAAAGAAGAAGACGAGGGCGCAGAGCGCGGCCACGCGCATGGAGCCGCCGGCGGCCAGCGCCGCGATTTCGCGCACGCCCACATGCCCGGAGGCGATGACCGCGGGCAGCAGGTCGCGCAGCACCGCGCCGCAGGCGATGGAAACCAGCACCAGTTTCAGCAGCGACTTGACGAACTCCGCCAGTCCCTTGGTGGAGAATAGCCGCTTGATGCCGGCCAGCGGGTTGATTTTCTCCAGCTTGGGCTTGAGCGGCTCGAACGAGAATACCGGCCCGGAGATGATGAACGTGGCCAGCACGCCGAACACCAGCATCGGCAGCACCAGGGGCAGCATGATGCCGGCCATGTCCAGGCCGAGGCTTGCGGCCAGCGTCTGCATGCCGGGGGCGTCCGCGCGCAACTCGGCCGGCGAAGCGCCAAGATAATGACGCATCAGTTGCATCATGCGCCCGGCGCACCAGGCGCCGATGCCGGTCACGCCCAGCCCCGCCAGCACCAGGAAGGCGATGGCCGTCGAGGGCTCCTTGCTGGTGGGAACCTGGCCCTTCTTGCGCGCGTCCTCGAGCTTTTTCGGGGTTGCCTCTTCGGTCTGCTGGGATTTGTCCTGCTCGTCCGGCATCGTCTAGGCCCCATTCAGAAGGCGCAGGAACTCCGGCACGAACCGGCCCGCGCCGCGAAAGCCCTCGTGCGCCAGCGAGAGGAACGCCGGCAGCGCCAGCGCGAACGCCAGCAGGCCCAGGCCGATGGTCAGCGGGAAGCTGACGAAGAAGATTTGAATCTGCGGCACCGCGCGGGAGAGCAGCCCCAGCGCCACGTAGGTGAACAGCAGCAGCAACAGCACCGGCGCCGCCAGCCTCAGCCCCAGCGCGAACATGTGCGCCGCGGCATCGTTCAGCGCCTGCCAGCCCGCGCTCGACCACGGATGCCCGACCGGGAGCAGCGAAAAGGAATCGGCGATGGCGGCGAGGAAGGCGTGATGGCCGCCGGCCGTCATCCAGACAAGCATGGCCAGGATCACCGCGAGCTGGCCCACCACCGGAATCTGCGTCTGGCTGACCGGGTCCATGATGTTGGCGATGCTGATGCCCATCTGGTAGCTCATGATCTGCCCGGCCAGTTGCACGGCGGCGAACACCAGTTGCGCCAGCATCGCCAGCATGGCGCCGATGATGATTTCCTGCCCGGCCATCAGCGCCAGCGCCGCCGGCGAGGGCGGAATGGCTGGCACCAGCGGTCGCGCCACGGGCCAGACGACGATGGCGATGAGCGCCATCAGGCCAATCTTCACCCGCGGCGGCACGAGCTGGTGGCCCAGCACCGGCAGGAACATGGTCATGGCCGAGACGCGCAGCAGCACCAGCCCGGCCGCGACGACGTCGGCGAGATCGGGCGCGGGCGGCAGCGGCGGCATGACGATGGTCGAGGGTTAGCGCAAGAGGCCCGGAATGGACTCGAACAGGCGGCGCGTGAAGGTCACCATCGTGCGCGTGAGCCAGGGCGCGGCGATGACCATGCAGGCGAATACGGCAACGATCTTGGGCACGAAGGTCAGCGTCATTTCCTGGATTTGCGTGACGGCCTGGAAGAGCGAGATGGCCACGCCCACGATGAGAGCCACGGCCAGCATGGGCAACGACAGCCACAGCACCATGTGCAGCGCCTGCGTGCCGAGGTGAACGACGGCGTCGGGACTCATGCCCCGGGAAAAGCAAGCCGCGGGCCAAGGATGGGGCCTTACGCGAATGCGGGAATCACTCCATGTGGGTCGCGCCTGGGCGCGACGGAGAGCGGCGCGGGGCATTCGCCACCAAGGCACGAAGGCACAAAGGGAATTCATGCCTTGATCTTCGTGTCTTGGTGCCTTGGTGGTTTCCTCATCCGCCGGGCCGGAGCCCGGCCGGGCGCGCGGGTCAGGAGCGCTGCTCCAGCGCCCGTCGCAGGGCCTCGCGCAGATGCTCGATGGAGAACGGCTTGTGCAGGAAGGCCGCCGGCCGGCAGTCATCGTCGCAGCCGTCGCACACATCGGTTTCATCGTGGCCGGAGGCGAGAATCACGGGCACGTCCGGCCGCGAGGCGCGGATTTCCCGGCAGGCCTCGCGCCCGTTCATGCGCGGCATGCTGACATCCATGATGACCAGCGACAGGTCATCGGATTCATGGAAGCGGCGCACGGCTTCCTCGCCATCGGCGGCGTCCACCACGTCGAAGCCTTCCTGGCGCAGCATTTCCACAAGCGTTTCCCGGAGCAAATCCTCGTCGTCTGCCACCAGCGCCTTGCCGGCAAAGCGCGAGGCCGTCTCGCACGCGGGCGGAGCGTCCTCGCGCGCCGCCGGGCCCGCGGCCGGGAACAGGATGCGAAAGGTCGAGCCCTCGCCGGGCGCGGTTTGCAGGTGAATGGCGCCATGATGCTGATCCACGATGCCGAGCAGCGCGCTCATGCCCAGGCCCCGGCCCGTGCGCTTGGTGGTGAAGAAGGGATCGAAGATGCGGCTCCGGGTTTCCTCGTCCATGCCGCAGCCGTCGTCGCGCACCTCGATGAACACGTAGTCGCCCGGCGGACGTCCCGCGCCGGTCAGGCATTCGGCGAGATAGGCCGCTTCCGCGCGCATCAGGCCGGTGGCGACGGTGATGCGGCCCGGCCGCTCGCCGATGGCCTCGTTGGCGTTGGTGATGAGGTTCAGCACCACCTGCTCCAGTTGCGCCTCGTCGGCCTCGATGGCCGGCAGACCGTCGCCGAGCCGGGTTTCCAGCTCCACCTGCTTGCCGAGCGAGACCTCGATGATGCCGGAGATTTCGCGCACGGCCGCGTTCACGTTCATTTGCTTCGGCGCGCGGGTGGACTTGCCGGCGTAGGCCAGCATCTGGCCGCAGAGCGCGCCGGCGCGGCGGCAACTGGCCTCGATTTTCTTCAGGTGCTCGCGCATCGCCGCATCGGGCGGGGCCTTCATCCGGGCCAGCGTCGCGTTGCCCATGATGGCGGCGAGAATGTTGTTGAAGTCATGCGCGATGCCGCCGGCCAGCACGCCCAGGCTCTCCAGCCGCTGCGCGTGTTGCAGCCGGGCCTGTTGCTCCCGGCGCGCGGTGATGTCGAAGCTGACGCCCACCCAGTAGCGGCCGCCATCCTCCATCAGCGGGGTGATGCGGCGCAGGTAGTGGCGACGCTGGCCGCCCACCTCCAGCTCGCACTCGCCTTCCCAGCCGCGGCCGGCGCGAAAGGCTTCCATCATCGCCCGCCGGGAGGTCTCGCCCATGTGCCGCTCCATCAGTTCGGCCAGGTTGACATGGCCGAGCGCCGAGGCGTCCAGGCCGAGCGGGCGCAGGAAGGCGGCGTTGGCCCAGACGAGACGCCCCGCGTCATCGGCGATGAAGATGCCCTCGGAGGCCTGCTCCACGGCGGCGCGCAGCCGGCGCATCCGGATTTCCGATTCGCGCTCGGCGCTCAGATCGTGCACGATGACCTCGGCGGCCGGCTTGCCGCGCCAGGTGATGGGAATGGTGTGCACCCGCGCCGGGAAGCGGCCGCCATCCACGCGCAGCAGCCACTCCTCGGCCGGGGGCAGCGGTTCGCATGGCGAGCGACGCAGGCGCGCCTTCACCATCTCGCGCGATTCGGGCGCGACGAAATCCATCGCGGGGCGGCCCACCAGCCCCTCGCCGCCTTCCGCGCCGAACAGGCGCTCGGCCGCCGGGTTGCAGAACACGATCACGCCCTCGCAGTGGGCCACCAGCGCGTCCGGCACGGCGTCAATGAGTTGACGGAGCGCGCCCTTGGTCTGCGCGTGTTCGATGGCGATGGCGGCGAGCCGGGCGGCGGTTTCGATGGTCTCGATCTCGGTTTCGGAGGGCTGGCGCGGTTCGCCGTAATACATGGCGAACGTGCCCAGCACCTCGTCGTGCTCGTTGAGGATGGGCTGCGACCAGCAGGCGCGCAGGCCGTGCGACAGCGTGAAATCGCGGAATGCCGCCCACAGCGGGCTCTGGCCGATATCCTCCGCAATGATGCGCTGCTTGCGATGCGCGGCCGCGCCGCAGCAGCCGACCTCGGGGCCGATCTCCAGGCCGTTGACGGCGGCGTTGTATTCCTCCGGCAGGCTGGGCGCGGCGCCGCTTACCAGGTGCTTGCCGTCCGGCCCCACCAGCAGCACCGAACAGCGCAGGCCCGGATGCAGCCCTTCCACCTCGCGCACCAGGGCTTCCAGCGCCCCCGGGAGATCGCGGCCGGCGCGGAGGATGCCCTCCAGCACGCGGGCGCGCAGGCCCACGAGCGGGGCCGAGAGTCCGGTTCCGTCGGGCGGGCGGCTTTCCTCCATCGTCAACCTCCGGGAGCGAAACTTTGCAGCAATGATGCCGTCACGAGGTGCCATCCGTCCACCAGCACGAAGAGAATGATCTTCAGCGGCAGCGAAATCATCACCGGCGGCAGCATCATCATGCCCATGCTCATCAGCACGCTGGCCACCACCATGTCCAGCACCACGAAGGGAATGTAAATCAAAAAGCCGATCTCGAAGGCCGTGCGCAGCTCGCTGATGACGAAGGCCGGGATCAGCGCCGTGAGCGGCGTGGTTTCCGGCGAGTCGGGCCTGGGCAGGCGGCCCGCCTTGAGGAAGAGCAGCAGGTCGTCCTCGCGCGTCTGGCGCACCATGAACGCGCGCAAGGGTTTCGCCGCGCGTTCCAGCGCCGTTTGCTGGCTGATTTCCTCGTTCAGGTAGGGGGTGAGCGCCGTGGCGTCAATCTTCTGCCACACCGGCATCATGATGAACAGGGTCATGAACAGGGCCAGGCCAATCAGGATCTGGTTGGGCGGCGTCTGCTGCGTGCCCAGCGCCTGCCGCAGGAAGGCGAACACGACCAGGATGCGCGTGAACGAGGTCATCAGCACCAGGATGGACGGCGCCAGCGCCAGCACGGTCAGGAGCGCCAGTATCTTCAGGCCGGTGAACCAGTCCTCCGGGTTGTCCGATCCTTCGAGCGCGATGCTCAGGCGCGGAACCTCCGCTCCCCATGCGTTCGCGCCCGTTGCGAGGAGCGGGATGGTGATGGCCGCCAGCGCAAGCGCCCGCCGCGCGCGCGAAGATGTGTTTCCAACGCCTTGGTTCATGGGGCGTTCTCCGGCTCGGATGGGCGGCAGTCGCCGGCGGTATTTGCCTGGTCGTGGGCTGGCGCGTGTGCCGGGGCGTCGTAATCGCCCAGCGCCGTCAGGCCCTCGGGCGAGACGCCGACCAGCCAGCGCCGCCCGCCCGCTTCCACCTCCACCACGCTGTGGCGGGCGTCGATGGCGCAGCGGCCGGCCACGCGGATGCGGCTGGCGCCCCCGGCCGCCGGCAGGCGCTGCTGCATGCGCCGCAAGAGCCAGACCAGCCCCGCGAACAGGGCCAGCACGGCGGCCAGCGCAGCCAGCGACTGCAACAGCAGCGTCACGAGATTGGCGCTCATGTTAGGGGGAGGAAGCCCGGATTGTTCATGTGATCGCGGATGGCTGGCGCGGGATGCGGGAGGTCGGGGCGCGCATGCAGGCCAGAAG
>JALVTX010000213.1 GCA_027035825.1 Mariprofundaceae bacterium | reverse complement strand
ATCCACGCCGTCAGGCTTCCCCTCCGGGGGCTTGCGCACGGGCGGGAGATTGGGCTCCCGTTCGGTTCGCATCGGTCCGGGACGACAGGTTGCAAGACCAGTGCGCCGACACTTCATTGTATCGCGGATGCGGCCGCCGACTTGAGGGTGAGCTCCCCGGGCCGGTGCGCGCCCGCGCTTGTCAGGGATTGCGCAAGCGGCGTGCCAATCATGGCCAAGTTCCCTCGGACGGAAGCGACACTGTTCAAATCAGTGTGAACAGGCCCTCCTCAGTCCCGGTTGGGGCGAATGCGGTGCGTCTTGCCGCAGTAGGAGCAGGAGAGCGTGATGTAGCCTTCGTCGTCCTTCAGCGATTCCAGCGTGTCTGGCGCCATGTTGGTCAGCGCCGCGGCCAGGGTTTCCGGCTTGCAGTCGCAGCGCCAGACCCATGGTTGGCGTTCCAGGATTTTGACGCCCAGGGTGTCAAAATCCTGAAGGATGGCTACGGGATCATCGTTCAGCCGGGCATCGCTGATGCGCGCCAGCGCCTGAAGCGATGCGAACCAGTCGTCGTCGCTGGCGCCGGGCATGGCCTCCAGCAGCAGGCCAAGGTCGCCGCGCAGCACGATGTCGGCGCGAATCTGCACCGACTGCGACAGGTAGTGCACCAGCACGTCGGCCAGGTGATCGGACGTGGCCTCGGTGACGGAGACGTAAGGCTCGCCGAACCCCAGGTCGCGCACGGTGGCGCAGCGGATGTTGGAACCCAGCAGCGACAGCGAGGTCTGGCCCGGCGCGCGCATCGTGATTTCGTCCCGCCAGATCAGGTAGCCGCGCACCGCGCCGCCGCGGGATTCGGCCAGCGCCCGCTCCACCGGCCCGCCGTCGCCATCCAGTTGCAAGACCTGCCGCACGCCGCCCTTGCTGATGGACAAGAGCAGGATGGAGCCGACCAGGGTGTGCGTCAGCAACTCGCCGGCGCTGCCCGGCCCGGCGTCGGGCAGGCCGTGGATGCGGCAGGCGGCCTCGCGGATGCGCGAGGCCCGGATGATGGCCCCGCGCACGTGCGTGCGCGCCAGCAGGAAGTGAATCATAGGGCCTGATCGCCCTTATTTGGACGGTGTCGCTGCCGCCCGAAATGCGGACAATCAAGGCGCGAGGCGCGGCGCATGGTGGTTCCATGCGCAAGCCGAGCAACGCCGAGTGAGTGCATTTCGGGCGCAGCCCGAAGGGACTTGGCCATGATTCCGCCTCGCGGCGTTATCGCTTGCTCGCGTGCCGCAGAGGGCACGCCACGCGCGCGATGCCTTGCGAGATCGAAATCATGGCCGAAGTCGCCGCCATCCAAATAAGGGTGATCAGGCCCTGCGTCATGGCCGGGTGCCGCAGCTCCGCTCATGCGGCCCGGGCTCCGGCGGCGGCGCCGTCCAGCGAGCTTTCCAGCCAGAGGCGCACCTGATCGAGCGAATCGAAGCAGCGGGCCGCGCCCGCCTCGGTCAGCTCCTCGGGCGTGAAATCATGGGCGAGCCCCACCGGCAGGCTGCCGGCGCGCCGGGCGGCCTTCATGTCCGCCGTGCCGTCGCCCACCATGATGGTTTGCGCCGGCTCCACGTCCAGCGCCTCGCAGGCCAGAAGCAGCGTGTGCGGGTCGGGTTTCTGGCGGCGACCGTCGCAGAGGCCGATGACGGCGGAGAAGCGATGACGCCAGCCCAGGTGCGCGAGCTGCCGCTCGGCCCGATCCTGGTGCTTGCTGGTGACGATGGCGGCGGGGATGCCGCTGGTTGCCAGCCAGTCCAGTAGCGCCTCGGCTCCCGGCATGGGCCGCACGTCCAGCAAGCGCTCGTCGTGGTAGGTCAGGAAGCGTTCGGCGGCTTGCTCGCGCCTCTCGCCAAACAGCGAAATCATGCTGCATTCGCCGCGGCCGGTGTGACGGCGGATGTCCGCCTCGCTCATCTCGGGCAAGCCGAAATCGGCCAGCGTGCGGTTCAGCGCCGTCACGATGGGGCCGAAGGCGTCCACCAGCGTGCCGTCCATGTCCAGCAGCACGGCGCGGACGCGATCAGGCCGCATTCCGGTTTCCCGTTTCGCGCAGCGCGTCCATGGCTTGGAGCATCCGCTGGCGCAGGACGAGCGCCACGGGCCCGGGTGCGCCCTCGCCCACCGGCGTGTCGTCCACGCGGCAGACAGGCAGCACGGCGTTGGTGGTGCTGGTCAGCATGCACTCGGTGAGATCGGCCTCGTCCAGCGACCACGGACGCTCCTCCACCTCCAGCCCCGCCTCGCGCGCCAGCCGGATGAGCATGGCGCGGGTGATGCCGCCCAGCACCTGGTGGTCGAGCGGGTGGGTGACGAGATGACCGGCGATGATGGCGAACACGTTGGTCGAGCAGCCCTCGAGCACGTGGCCTTCGGCGTCCAGCCAGAAGGCCTCGTCGGCGCCCCGCCGCGCGGCTTCCCGCTTGCCCATGACGCTGGCGAGCAGCGCGATGGACTTGATGTCGCAGCGCTTCCAGCGGAAATCCTCCAGCGTGATGGCGGTCGCGCCATGCTCCAGCTTTTCTGGCGAGGGGCTCGGCAGCTCCCGCGAGGTGACGACCAGCGTCGGCACCAGCTCGCCGGCGGGCAGGTGGGCGCGCGGCGCGACCCCGCGCGTGAGCTGGATGTAGATCATGGCGTCGGCAAACGGGTTGCGCCGCCAGGTTTCCTCGACGATTCCGGCCAGTTCCTCGCGCGGGCAGGGCAGGAGCAAGTCAATGGCCGCGGCCGAGCGCTCCAGCCGCGCCAGGTGCGCGTCCATGTCCAGGAAATGGCCGTTCAGGCAGGCCACGACCTCATAGACGCCGTCGGCGAACTGGAAGCCGCGATCCTCAATGTGCACCGTGGCCTGCTCCAGTGGCAGGAAGCGGCCGTTGACGCAGGCGGTCAGCGTCATCGGGCGCTGGCCGAGGCCGCATCCCCGGCCCACCACAGCCGCAGGCGATCCCATTGCCGGCCCAGCCACGAGGCCAGCGGCACGTCGTTGCGCGCGCGCATGTTCACCCGCGCCAGCACCAGCGGATTGTCCTTGCCGCCCTTCACCACGGCCTCGATGACGCCGATCTTCTGGTTCTTCGTGATGGGCGCGGTCAGCGGCGCATGGTAGCGCAGGCGAAAGGCGACGCGCCGCTCATAGCCGCGCGGCACGGTAATCCAGACCGGCCGCTCCGGCACGAGCCACACGGCATCCGCCTTGCCCTGCCAGACGGCGACCTTGCGGCGGATGTCCCGCTCGGCTGGGCGCATGGAGACGAAATTGCGGAAGCCGTAGGTCAGCAGCACCCTGGACTGGCGTGCGCGCTCCATGTCCGAATCCGTGCCGAACACGGCGGAAACCAGCCGCATGCCGTTCTTCTCGGCCGAACCGACCAGACAGTAGCCGGCTTCCTCGGTGTGCCCGGTCTTGATGCCGTCGGCACCGGGATACATCCACAACAGGCGGTTGCGGTTCGGCTGCGTGTGGCCGCCGTAGCTGTAGCTGCGTTCGGAAAAGAGGGCGTATTGCTCGGGGAAATCGCGCCACAGCGCCGCGCCCAGCCGGGCCATGTCCAGCGCCGAGCTGTAATGGTTCGGGGCCGGGAAGCCGGTGGCGTTGACGAAGTGCGTGTTCGTCAGGCCCAGTTCCCGGGCCTTCTGGTTCATGCGCTCGGCGAACGCCTCCTCGCTGCCGGCCACGTGCTCGGCCAGCGCGATGCAGGCGTCGTTGCCGGAGAGGGTGGCGATGCCGTGCAGCAGTTGCTCGACGGTGGGATGCATCCTGGGATCGAGAAACATCGTGCTCCCGCCGATCTTCCAGGCCTTCTTGCTCACCGAGACGCGCTCGTCCAGTTTCAGCCGTCCCAGCTTGATGTCCTCGAAGGCGAGGTAGAGCGTCATCATCTTGGTCAGGCTGGCCGGCGGCAGATGCATGGTTTCATTGTGGCGCGCCAGCACTTGGCCGGAGCGGGCGTCCACCAGCGCCCAAGCCCTGGCCTTGATGCTGGGCGCGGGCGGCCAGCTCATGGCCCGCGCGACCTGGCCGCCGGCGGCCAGACCCAGCATCAACAGCATGGTCATCCACAGTCGTTTCGTCATTTCGATTCTGCTCCCGAGGGGGTATGCGTCTGGAGGCGAACCTTAGGGCATCTCTGAACAACCCGCCATAAGCCGCGTTGCGCGTCCAATCGCGATGATCGCAAGGAAGGCGACGCCGGTCGTGGCCGTAGCCACGATGCCAAGGAGCCTGACGCCGCGAGGGCGCGATTGGTGCGCAACCCTTCGGGACAGGGCCTTGGACGCAAGGCTCGGGCGGTCTGCGGCGTTGCTCGGCTTGCGCATGGAACCACCATGCGCCGCGCCTCGCGCCTTGCATCCCATCCCGCAAGGCCACTGTCGCGGCCATGCCGGATTGTTCAGAGATGCCTTAGTCCTCTGTCTCCAGCGCCGCCAGCACCTCCGCGTGCGTGCGGCAGCATCGCGCCAGTGTCCGCGCCTCGTCCACCGACCAGAGCAGCGCCTCGTCCAGCGCCGCCGTGACCCGCGGCCAGGCATCGCCATAAAGCACCAGCGGGCGCGGCGAGAGCACCCCGATGGCCAGCAAGTCCCAGGTCATCGCCAGTTCCGCCAGCGTGCCCAGCCCGCCGGGCAGCACCAGCCAGGCGTCCGTCTCCTCGATGAGCATGCGCATGCGCTCGAAGAAATCGCGGGCGCGCACCTCCTCGCTCAAATGGTTGTCCGGCGGCGTCGGGAATCGCTCCAGCGTGATGCCGCGCACGTGGCCGCCGCCGGCCCGGACGCCGCGGCAGATGGCGGCCATCATGCCTTGGTGACCGCCGGTGACCGCGTCCCAGCCGCGTTCGCCCAGGCAGCGTCCGAGCGCCTCGACATCGGCGAAGCGGGGATCGCCCTCGGCCAGACGGGAGGCGCCGAAGGCGGTGATGCGTCGCCGACCGGCGTGGGCGCGTTCCGCCATGCGCTACTCGATGACGACGACGGCGTTGCCGTAGCCCCGCTGCTGGAGCGAGAGCACGGTCTGCTCGATGCGTTGCACGTCCTGGAAGGGGCCGATGCGCACGCGATAGAGCATGCGCCCGTCGCGCGGGAACGGCTCCACGCGCACGGACGGATAGCTGGACGCCAGCTTCCGCTTCAGGCGCGAGGCGTTGTCGGCCTCGGCGAAGGCGCCGAGCTGCACGTACATGCCCGCATCGGAACGGGCGTGGAGCGTGGCGGGCCGCACGCTGGCCCGGGCGGGCGTGCGCGTTGCCGGCTGGCGCGCGGCGGGCGTCACGGGCGCGCGGCGGGCCAGCACGGGGTGATGCGCCCTCGGCGCGACATCCAGCGACTGCACGCGCACGCGCGCGGTGCCCTTGTGAACGAAGCCCAGTTCGCGCGCCGCGGCCCAGGACAGGTCAATGAGCCGGTTCTTCACGAAAGGCCCGCGGTCGTTGACGCGAACGATGACCGAGCGGCCGTTCTCGAGATTGGTGACGCGCACCATCGTTGGCAGGGGCAGGGTGCGGTGGGCGGCCGAGAGCGCCCGCATGTCGAAGATCTCGCCGTTGGCGGTGCGCCGGCCGTGGAAATCGCGCCCGTACCATGAGGCGATGCCGACCTCATCGTAGCCGCGCGCCGAGGCCAGCGGATAGTAGGTGCGGCCGCCGACGCGGTAGGGGCGTCCCGTCTTGTAGGCGCCGCCCTTGCCGGAGGGAAGCCTCGCGTGACCGCCGGCGGAGGCGGGAACCGGGATGGGCGCGGAGACGCTGACGCCCGGCAGGGGCGAGTAGGCCACGCGCGCCCCGCAGCCCGCCAGCATGGCGAGCAGCGCGGCGGCGGCCGTCAGGCTAGCGACTCGTGCGTATCGCACAGGTGGCACCCAATCAGCGCGGCCAGCTCGGTTGCCGCCATGGCGTAGTTGGCCGAGCGGTTCCAGCGGGTGATGACGTAGAAGTTGTAATGCACCAGCACGTCACGCGGCCCGGCGCGGGTTTCCAGCCGGATGAGCGAGACGCGATCGTCGTCGCGCCACGCCGGCGGCAGCGCCGGCAGGCTGGCGCGCGCCCTGGCCAGCTCCGTCCAGCCCGTCAGGCCGGCCTGGCGCATGGCCCGCACCACGCCGTGATCGGCCAGCGACGGCATCCACATGGCCACAGGCCGCG
>JALVTX010000212.1 GCA_027035825.1 Mariprofundaceae bacterium | reverse complement strand
CCAGGTTGACACCCGCGAGGCGGGTTCGTAACGTTCGCCGCCTCATTCCCCGGTAGCTCAGTCGGTAGAGCAGGTGGCTGTTAACCACCCTGTCGCTGGTTCGAGTCCGGCCCGGGGAGCCAGGCATGGGGCGGCGTTCCGCAAGGAAGCCGCCCCTTTCTTGTGCCATGCTTCCCCCTCCCGGGCGGCGGAATCGTTCAGGACATGCCGGTTTCCTGCCAAGGCATCTCCGAACAATCCGGCATGGCCGCGACAGCAGCCTTGCGGGGCGCCTGTGGGGAACAATCGCAAGGCGCGAGGCCCGGCGCATGGTGGTTCCATGCGCAAGCCGAGCAACGCCGCAGACCGTCCGAGCCTTGCGTCCAAGGCCCTGTCCCGAAGGGTTGCGCACCAATCGCATCCTCGCGGCGTCAGGCTCCTTGGCATCGTGGCCACGGCCACGACCGGCGTCGCCTTCCTTGCGATCATCGCGATTGGACGCGCAACGCGGCCTATGGCGGGTTGCCCAGAGATGCCCTAGTTTCGCTCCATGAGCCATCCATCCCGCTTGTTTCACTGGACGTCGGCATGGCGCTACCTGCTGCGCCTGTGGCCGCTGCCGGCGCTCCTCCTGGTGGCGCAGGCGGCCATGCGGCTCGGCGGCAACAGCGCCGCCATCGCGTTGCCGGTCTGGGCTTCGGCGCTGGACATGGCGGTGTTCCTGGCGCTGTTTGGCGCCGCCGCCGCGTGGGCGTGGCGAGTTTCCCCTTCGCCGGCGGCCAATGGAGGGCGCTCCCAGGCGGACGCCATCGTGCTGGCGCACCTGCCGTGGCGGGCGATGAAGGCGTTCGCGCTGGCCGGCGCGGCGTTTGCCGCCTGGCTGATGCTGGTGCTCCTGCTGGCCGCCGAGGCATCCGGCTCGGCCGTGCTGACGCCACGTATGACGCTGGCGCTGGCCCTGAGCGTGGGTTTTTGCTGCGTGGTGCTGGCGCCGGCGCTGGGCACGGCCATCACCGTGCGCCACCTGCTGAACGAGCGGCTGGCGCGCGCCCGTGCCGGGCAGGCGGAGACCGATGGCTGGCACCCGCTGCATTCCATCACCGATTCCTCGCGCCGCCCCTGGCTGGTGTTCCTGGTCACGGGCCTGGTTCCGGCCGCGCTCCTGGCCTCGTTCACGCTGCTGATCGCGGGCACGGAGGTGGAGGTCGAGGAGCATTTCATCGCCGCCCAGGCGCTGGTCACCTTCGCCATCTACGTGCTGGCCGCGGGCGGCATCGTGTTCCTGCTCAGCCGTTCCCTGCGGCTGGTGACGGGCGAGCTTTCCCGCGGGCTGGAGCATTTGCGCGAGGGCCGTTTCGACGCCGCGGTGCCGGTGCTTACGGATGACGACCTGGGCGAGCTGGCGCGTGGCCTGAACCTGGCCTTGAAGGGCCTGCGCGAGCGCGAGGAGCTGAAGGACTCCTTGGCCATCGCCAGCGAGATCCAGCAGGGATTGCTGCCGCGCTCGCTGCCGGATGTGCCCGGCTACGCCTTCTGCGCCTTCGAGCAAAGTTGCGAAGCGGTGGGGGGCGACTATTATGATTTTATCGAGCTGGATGACGGCCGCTGGTGGCTGGTCATCGCCGACGTGGCGGGCAAGGGCTACCCGGCGGCGCTCACGGTGGCCAATCTGCAAGCCATGCTGCACGTGCTGGCGGCGGAGAACGTGCCGTTCGACAAGGCGCTGGCCTACGTCAATCGCGCCCTGTGCGGCACGCTGGCCGGCGGTCGCTTCGTGACGCTGTTCATGGCCAAGTTCCAGCCCGTGAGCCACTCCCTGCTGTGGCTGAACGCCGGCCACGTGCCGCCGCTGTTGGCGCGGGCGGGCGGCGCGGAGGTGGAGCGGCTGGGGGCGACCTCGCCGCCGCTCGGCATGGTGGAAGACATCGCCACCCGGCCGAACCGCATCGAGCTGGAGCCGGGCGACGTGCTGCTCGCCTGCACCGACGGCGTCACCGAGGCGCGCAACGCGGCCGGCGAGTTCTTCGGCGAGGATCGGCTGGCCGAATGGCTCCGGGCTCGGCGCGGGGAGCGGGTTGACAGGTTGCCGGAGAAGCTGATGAAGGCGCTTCGGATGTTCGGCCAGGACGAGGCGACGGATGACATCACCCTGTGGGGACTGAAACGGGAGGCATGAAATGACGACGAACGAGGGCGGTTTCCGCATCGAGCGCGACTCGATGGGCGAGATGAAGGTGCCGGCGGACGCGATGTATGGCGCGTCCACGGCGCGGGCGGTGGAGAACTTCCCGATCTCCGGCATCCGCTTTCCGCGCGAGTTCATCAAGGCGCTCGGGCGCATCAAGCACGCGGCGGCCGAGGTCAACCGCGACCTGGGGAAGCTGGATGCGCGTCGCGCGGAGCTGATCGACCAGGCCGCGCGCGAGGTCGCCGACGGCGAGTGGGACGCCCACTTCCCGCTGGACATCTTCCAGACCGGCTCGGGCACCAGCACGAACATGAACGCCAACGAGGTGATCGCGCACCGCTGCGCGCAGCTGGACGCGGACGTGGCCGTGCACCCGAACGATCACGTGAACATGGGCCAGTCCTCGAACGACGTGATCCCGACCGCGATCCACGTCGCCGCGGCCGACCTGCTGGCGCACGAGCTGGTGCCGGCGCTGGCCGGGCTGCATGATGCGCTTGCCGCCAAGGCCCGCGAGACGAAGGACGTGGTCAAGATCGGCCGCACGCACCTGATGGACGCCACGCCCGTCACGCTGGGGCAGGAGATTTCCGGCTGGGCGCGGCAGGTGGAGCTGGGGCTGGCGCGGCTGGCCTCGGCCAAGGCGCGCATCGTTGAACTGGCCATTGGCGGCACGGCCGTCGGCACCGGGCTGAACACGCATCCCGAGTTCGGCGCGCGCGTGGCGGCCATCCTCTCCCGCGAATACGGGCTGGACTTCCGCGAGGCGGACAACCACTTCGAGGCCCAGGCGGCGCAGGACGCGGCCGTGGAGCTTTCCGGCGCGCTCCGGTGCGTGGCCGTGTCGCTGGTCAAGGTGGCCAACGACGTGCGGCTGCTGAACTCCGGCCCGCGCTGCGGCCTGGGCGAGATTGCCGTGCCGGCGGTGCAGCCGGGCTCCTCCATCATGCCCGGCAAGGTGAACCCGGTGATCGCCGAGTCGCTGGCGCAGGTCTGCGCGCAGGTCATCGGCAACGACGCGGCCATCGCCTTCGGCGGCGCCTCGGGCCTGCTCGATCTGAACGTGATGCTGCCGGTGATGGCGCACAACTTGCTTGAATCCGAACGGCTGCTGGCCAATGCCGCGCGCGTGTTCGCCGGGAAGTGCATCGCGGGGCTTGCCGCGAACGTGGAGCATTGCGCCGGGCAGGTGGAATGGAGCATGAGCATGGTGACGGCGCTGGCGCCGGTGATCGGCTACGACCGGGCGGCGGAGATCGCCAAGCGCGCGGTGGCCGAGGGCAAGACCGTGCGCGCGTTGTGCCAGGAGATGAAGGTGCTGCCGGAGGATGAGCTGAACCGATTGCTGGACCCCGCCTCGATGCTGAGGCCGCATGCCTGAAAAGCAGCTCGCGGAGCTGAAGCGCCTGCTGGCCGGCGCGCCGGTGGCGGGCGCGCATGCATGGGTTGGCAAGGCGCGGCCGGGGGCCATGCGGGGAGGGCGCGGGTGATTGATACGTCGGAGCGCGAACACTGGTTTGAAACCATTGTCCGCAAATCGCTGAACGGCATCGCCGTGGTGCAGGATGGCCGGGTGGTGTTCGTCAACGAGGCATTGTGCGCCATTGGCGACTACGCGCCCGGGGAGATGGAGAGCCATCCGATGACCGATTTCGTCCATCCCGATGATAGGGACGGACTGGTGGCCCGCTATCGGGAAACCTTGCACAAGCAGCGAAACGAAACTCCGTGGCGGTGGCGGTTCCGGGGGCGTCGCGGCTATCGCTGGGTGGAATCGCGCGGCACGCACATTGATTATCAGGGGCGGCCGGCGAGCCTCGCGTTCGTGCGCGATGTGGACGCGCAGGTTCGGGCCGAGGCGGCGCTACATCGCAGCAACCGCATGCTGCGGATGATCAGCGATTGCAACCAGGCGCTGGTGCGGGTGAGCAACGAGCAGGAGCTGCTGGACACCATCTGCGGGCTGCTGGTGTCGGAAGGCGGCTACGTGTTGGCGTGGGTCGGCGAGGCGGAGCGGGACGAGGCGCGCCGCATCCGGCCGCTGGCCTGGGCCGGCATGGAGGACGACTACCTGAAATCGGTGCGCATCTCTTGGGCCGACGACGAGTACGGCCAGGGGCCGAGCGGCCGGGCCGTTCGCTCCGGGCGGCCGGTGGTCTGCCAGGATATTCTGCATCATCCGATGTTCGCGCCCTGGCGCGAGGAAGCCGCCCGCCGCGGCTATGCGGCGAGCGTGGCCTTGCCGCTGAAGGTGGATGGCCGGGTGCATGGCACGCTGAACATCTACGCCTCCGAGCCCCACGCCTTCGATGCCGAGGAGCTGGCGCTGCTGGAGGAGCTGGCGTCCGACCTTGGTTTTGGTTTGGAGGTGATGAGCCACCGGCGGGAGAAGGACAGGCTGGAAGCCCAGTTCATCGAGGCCCAGAAGATGGAGGCGGTGGGCCGGCTTGCCGGCGGCATCGCGCACGATTTCAACAACATGCTGGCGGCGATGATCGGCACCGCCTACCTGGTGCGCGCCAAGCTTGGCGACCGGCCGGAACTGGCGGAAAAGATCCGCACGCTGGAGGAGACGGGTTTCCGCGCCGCCGAGATGATCAAGCAGATGCTGACCTTCGCGCGCAAGGGCGAGGTGCATCGCAAGCCGCTGCCGCTGAAGCCGTTCGTGAAGGAGGTGTTCAAGCTGGCGCGGGTCAGCGTGCCCGAGAGTGTGGAAATGGCCTTGGATGCCGATATTGGCGAGGCATGCACGGTGAACGCGGATGCGACGCTGTTGCAGCAGGTGCTGCTGAACCTGGTTCAGAACGCGCGACGCGCGGTGGACGGCGTGGCGAGGCCGCAGATCCGCGTGGAGCTGGCGCGCGAGACGCCCGACGCAGCCTGGCTGGCGCGCCACGGGCTGGATGCGGCGGCGCCGGCCTGGGCGCGGCTGACCGTGCGGGACAATGGCTGCGGCATGAGCGATGAGGTGCGGAAGCGCATTTTCGAGCCGTTCTTCACCACCAGGCCGGTGGGCGAGGGCACGGGGCTGGGGCTGGCGATGAGCCTGGGCGCGGTGCAGTCGCACGGCGGCGTCATCGAGGTGGAGAGCGCGCCCGGCGAGGGCTCGGCATTCCACGTGTGGCTGCCGCTGCTGGCCTGCGAGACGGAGATGGAGCCGGCGGAAGAGGCCGCGCCCGAACCGGGGCATGGCGAGCTGGTGCTCTTGGTCGATGATGAGCCGGGCGTGCGCGACGTCACGCGCGAGGTGCTGGAGTCGCTGAACTACCGGGTGCTCACGGCGGCGGATGGCGAGCGGGCGCTGGCGCTGTTCGAGCAGCACCGGGGCGAGGTGGCCATCGCGGTGCTGGATGTCGTGATGCCGCACATGGGCGGCGTGGAAGCGCTGCGACGCATGCGGGCGGCGCGGCCCGATCTGCCGGTCGTGTTCCAGACCGGCTACGGCGAGGATTTGGTGCGCGAGGGCATCGGCGAGCTGGAGCGCGGGGCGGTGATGACCAAGCCGGTGGACGTGCCGGCCTTCAGCCGCATGCTGCGCCGGCTGCTGGAGCAGTAGTAAAACTGCGCTCGTCTATCACCACCAAGACACGAAGACACCAAGAGCTTCTTGCGTGTGATGCTGGTGTTGTCGGATTGAAATCCGACCCGCGGTGGACTGTAGGTCACGCTTCAGCGTGACATTCGGCGCATTTGTCGGGCTGAAGCCCGACCTACAACGGGGTGTTGTTGGAAGTAGATCTGGAAGTAGATCGCGCTTCAGCGCGACAAGGAAAGCGATGGGCGGATGGTTCCGGTTGTCGGGCTGAAGCCCGACCTGCGGCTTGGTCTTGGGGCGCCGGACCATATGGTGAGATGGTTGTAGATACTGAACCCTCTGCACAACCTGTGGAGTTTTCGGGCATGGTCGCTGGTTCGGATTTTTTTGATTCCGAAGCGCCTGAAGGAAGGCGTTTCACCTCTGAATTCTGCCCTGAACGGCCTGTTTGCCGTTTTC
>JALVTX010000211.1 GCA_027035825.1 Mariprofundaceae bacterium | reverse complement strand
CCAAGGCGGCGGGCGTGCCCATCATCGTGGCCGTGAACAAGATCGACAAGGAAGGCGCCGATCCCGAGATGGTCAAGCGCCAGATGGCCGAGCATGAAATCGTGCCGGAGGACTGGGGCGGCGACACTATCTTCGTCAACGTCTCGGCCAAGACCGGCCAGGGCCTGGACGAGCTGTTGGAGATGCTGGCATTGCAGACAGAGATTCTGGAGCTGCGCGCCAACCCCGACCGGCGCGGGCGCGGCATCGTCATCGAGTCCAAGCTCGATCGCGGCCGCGGCCCGGTGGCCACTGTGCTGGTGCAGAACGGCACCTTCCACAAGGGCGATATCGTCGTGGTTGGCACGGTGATGGGCCGCATTCGCGCCATCGTGGACGAGAACGGCGTGCAGCATCGCACGGCCGGCCCGTCCATTCCGTTCGAGCTGTTGGGCTTGGAAGCCGTGCCCGAGGCCGGGCAGGAGATCGTGGTGGTGGAGAACGAGCGCCAGGCGCGCGAGATCGTCCGCTACCGCGAGGAGCAACTGCGCAAGGTCAGCGCCAGCACCCAGAAGCGGGTGAGCATGGAAGACCTGTTCGCGGCCGCCAAGGGCGAGCAGGCGCAGGAAGTCAACGTCATCATCAAGGGCGACGTGACCGGTTCGGTGGAGGCGATGGCCGAGGCGCTGGCCAAGCTGGGCACGGACGAGGTGCGCATCAACGTGGTGCACAAGGGCATCGGCGGCATCACCGAATCGGACGTGATGCTGGCCTCGGCCTCCAACGCCATCATCATCGGCTTCAACGTGCGCCCCGAGGCGAAGGCCAAGAAGCTGGCCGGGCAGGAGGGCGTGGACGTCCGCTTCTACAAGGTCATCTACGACGCCATCGACGACATGAAGGCGGCGATGGAGGGTATGCTGGCGCCGGAGGAACGGGAGAAGGTCATCGGCTCGGCCGAGGTGCGCGAGGTCTTCCAGGTGCCGAAGGTGGGCGCGGTGGCCGGCTGCTATGTCACCGATGGCTTCGTGACGCGCGGCGCCCACGTGCGCGTGCTGCGCGACGGCGTGCTGGTCTATGACGGCAAGCTGGCCTCGCTGAAGCGCTTTAAGGATGACGTGCGCGAGGTCAAGGCAGGCTACGAGTGCGGCATCGGCGTCGAGAAGTTCAACGACATCAAGGCCGGCGATACCTTTGAGTTCTACGTGATCGAGGAAGTCGCGGCCAAGCTGTAATCCATGCGCTCATCCCGCATTCCTCCCGCGCAGGCGCGTCTGTATGCCGACATCCGAAGGCTGCTCTCGACCCTGCTGCGGCGCGACGTGGCCGATCCGCGCATCGAGGGCGTCGTGGTCACGCGCATCGAGCCGTTTCACGGTGGTCACCGCGTGCGCGTGTGGGTGCACCGTGCCGAGATCGAGGACACCGAGGACTGCGTGGCGCGCCTGAACCGCCTGGCGCCGCATTTCGCGCGCGAGCTGCGCCGGGCCCTGCCGCGCCGCCGCATTCCGGCCATCGAGTTTTTCTGGGACGCCTCCATCGAGGCGGGCAACGACATGGTGCGGCTGCTGCACATGCTGGAGGAATCCGGCCAATGAGCGGGCTGGAGCAGGCCATGGCCGCCATCCGCGATGCCCGCGGCATCGTGCTTAGCACCCATTGCAACCCGGACGGCGACGGCATCGGCTCGCAGCTGGCGCTTTACCACGCGCTCAAGCGCGCCGGCAAGCGCGTGTTCATGCACAATCACGATGGCGTGCCGCGCATCTACCGGTTCCTGCCGGGGGCCAATGAAATCGGCGAGGGCAGCGAATTCGGCGCCGGGGACGTGGATCTCATCGTTTCCCTGGATGCCGGGGCGAAGTCGCGGCTGGGGATGCCGGAGGAATTCTTCGCCGGCCGGCGGCTGGTGGTGATTGACCATCACGCCAGCAACCAGCGCTTCGGCGACGTGAACTGGGTGGACGTGGGCGCCTGCTCGACCGGCGCGATGGCCTGCGAACTCATCGAAGGCATGGGATGGCCGCTGACGCCGGATATCGCCACCGCCGTCTATGTCACGGTGCTGACCGACACCGGCGGTTTCCGCAACGCGGCGACCAGCGCCGAGGCGCTGGAGCTGGCCGCGCGACTGGTGCGCGCCGGCGCCAGGCCGTGGCCGGTGGCCTGCGCCGTCTATGAAAGCCGGAGCATGGGCGCCTTCCGGCTCCTGCGGGCCTGCCTCGACACGCTGCAACTGAAGGATGACGGGCGTTCCGCGTGGCTGCACGTGGACAAGGCCATGTACCGCGACAGCGGCGGCGACGAGCAGGACACCGAGGGTTTCATCGAATACGCGCGGGCGCTGGAGGGCGTGGTCGTGGCGGTCTTCATCCGCCCGGATTCGGGTCACGACGGCTGGAAGGTGACATTCCGGAGCAAGGCGCTGGACGATGCGGGCGTGGATGTCGGCGCGCTGGCGGTGTCGCTGGGCGGCGGCGGCCACCGGCATGCGTCCGGCTGCACCCTGAAGGGCGAGCTGGAGGAGGTGCGCGCCCGGGTTGAACAGGCCGTGAGCGACGCCCTGCAAGCCGTGGAGGGCACACGCTGATTTCCGGGGTGGTGTTTCTGGACAAGCCCCGGGGATGGACGTCGCGCCGCGCGGTCAACGAGCTGGTGCGCCTGTTCACGCGCGAGGGCGGCAAGCGCGTCAAGGCCGGCCACGCCGGCACGCTGGACCCGCTGGCCACGGGCATGCTTCCTGTCCTGCTGGGCGAGGCGACGCGCTTCGCGGACGTGGGCCTGGATGCGGACAAGCGCTACGTGGTGACGGCCGATTTGTCGCGCCAGACGGATACGCTGGACGACGAGGGCGAGACGGTGGCGCGCTTTGCCGCCATGCCGGAACGGGAGGACATCGAGCGGGCGCTGGCGGGACTGCGCGGCGACATCATGCAGGTTCCGCCGGCCTATTCGGCCGTGCACGTGGATGGCCGGCGCGCGCACGAGCTGGCGCGGCGCGGCGATGCGGTGCGGCTGGAGGCGCGCCCCGTGCACGTGCGGGGGCTGGCATTGCTGGAGTGGACGCCGCCCATGCTGACCCTGGCGGTGACCTGCTCCAAGGGCACCTATGTGCGTTCGCTGGCGCGCGATCTGGGCGAGGCGCTGGGCGTGGGCGGTTGCGTGACGCGGTTGCGCCGGCTCTCCACCGGCGGCTGGCCGGAGGCCCTGATGCTTCCCTTCGAGGACATCCGCCGCCTCGGCGAGCAGTGCGTGATGCCGCTGTCGCAATGGCTGCGGCATCTGCCGCGCCTGGCGCTGGAAGAGGCGGAGGCCCGTCGCTTTGTGCAGGGTCAGCGCATCCAGATGCCCGAAGCGGGCGAGACCGCCCGGCCGGGCGAGGTGGCGGTGTTTCTTGGCGATGTCCTGCTGGGCACGGGCGAGCTGCGCCCGGGCCTGCGACGGATGGTGCTGCATCCGAGAAAGGGGCTGCCGTCGGCGCGCCGCGCGCTCGGCCTGTGAACCCGATCCTGAACCTCATCCGGGAGACGTGAAACCATGCGAATCGTGATTCTGGTGCTGCTCATCGTGCCGTTGGCCATCAGCGTGGGGTATTTGCTCACGCATCCGATGCCGAAGGACAATGTCGAGGCGCTGCGCCAGCTCCTGGCTGGCGATGAACAGGCCCGAGGCGCGAAGGGACTCGGAGCGAATGGGAAGATGGGCGAGGGGAAATCGGCCGATGGGAGCGTGACTGCGTCATCGAAGGCGGACTGGCGGCTCCATGTTTTTGATCGGGCGCCGGAGCCGGGCGACACCACGGTGCCCGAGGGGCTGCATGTCCGCATCGAGACGGACAAGGGCGCGTTCACGCTGGAGCTCTTCGAGCGGGACGCGCCGCGCACGGTGGCGAATTTCAAGGCCCTGGTGGCGAAGGGATTCTACGATGGTCTCCGCTTTCATCGCGTGATTCCCGGCTTTGTCGTGCAGGGCGGCGACCCGAAGGGTGACGGCACCGGCGGCCCCGGCTACCACGTGAAGGCCGAGTTCAACCGGCACAAGCATGTGACCGGTGCGGTGGGCATGGCGCTCAGTCGCGGACGGCCGGATTCGGCGGGCAGTCAGTTCTACATCGTGTTCGGCGACCATCCGAGGCTGGACGGCCATTACACGATCTTCGCCCACGTCGTGGAGGGCATGGACGTGGTCGAGCGCATCACCAAGGGCACGGTTATCCGCAAGGCCACGGTGCTGCCGTAGCCTCCGGTTTTTACCCCCGCGCGGCGCGCTTGCGCTCGTGCTCCTTCAGGTGGCGCTTGCGCAGCCGGATGGACTTCGGCGTGATCTCCACCAGCTCATCCTCGGCGATGAACTCGATGGCGCGTTCCAGCGTCA
The DNA here is from genome assembly GCA_027035825.1 of Mariprofundaceae bacterium. Taxonomy (GTDB): domain Bacteria; phylum Pseudomonadota; class Zetaproteobacteria; order Mariprofundales; family Mariprofundaceae; genus JALVTX01. Next base: position 1,817 of record JALVTX010000211.1, on the reverse strand, counting down.
GCTCCACGGGCGGCGTGAGGTCGATGGCGTCGTCCTTGCCGGCGGCGCGGATGTTGGTGAGCTTCTTCTCGCGCGTCGCGTTGACGACGAGGTCGTTGTCGCGGGCGTGGATGCCGATGATCATGCCCTCGTACACCTTCTCGCCGGGCCGGATGAACAGCCGCCCGCGCTCCTGCAATTTCCACAGGGCAAAGGCCACGGCTTCGCCGTCGCCGTTGGCGATCAGCACGCCGTTGGGCCGGCCCGGCAGCTCGCCGACGAACGGACCATACTCGTGGAACACGTGGTGCAGCACGCCGGTGCCGCGCGTGTCGGTGAGAAACTCGGAGGTGTAGCCGATGAGCCCGCGCGTGGGGCAGATGAACTCGATGCGCACCGTGCCGTCGGGGTTGACCTGCATGTGCGTCATCTCGGCGCCGCGCTTGCCCAGCTTCTCGATGACCGCGCCCTGGTACTGTTCCTCCACGTCCACGGTCACGTGCTCGTAGGGCTCCTGGCGGACGCCGTCCTGCTCGCGCACGATGACGCTCGGCCGCGAGACGGCCATCTCGAAGCCCTCGCGCCGCATGTTCTCCAGCAGGATGCCGATGTGCAGCTCGCCGCGGCCCGAGACCTTGTACACGTCGCCGGACTCGGTTTCCTCGACGCGCATGGCGACGTTGGTGCGGATTTCCCGCATCAGGCGCTCGCGGATCTGGCGCGTGGTGACGAACTTGCCCTCGGTGCCGGCCAGGGGCGAGTTGTTCACGTGGATTTCCATGGTCAGCGTCGGCTCGTCCACGCGGATCACCGGCAGCGCCTCCGGGCGCTCGGTGTCGGCGATGGTGTCGCCGATGCCGATGTGCTCGATGCCGGCCACGGCGACGATGTCGCCCGCTTCGGCCGTGTCCACCTCGATGCGATTGAGCCCCTGGAAACCCAGCACCCTGGTGATTCGGGCAGGCTCGCGCTCGCCACTGGCGCGCAGCACGAGCACGTTCTGGCCCGTGGCGATGCGGCCGTTGGCGATGCGTCCGATAACGATGCGGCCCATGTAGTCGTCCCAGTCCAGCGTCGTGGCCAGCATCTGCAACGGCGCGTCGGCGTCGCCACGGGGCGCGGGAACGTGATCGATGATGGTCTCGAACAGGCAGCGCATGTCCTTTGGTTCGTCGTTCGGGTCGAGCATCGCGTAGCCGTTCTTGGCCGAGGCATAGACGATGGGGAAGTCCAGTTGCTCGTCGTTGGCGCCGAGCGCGGCGAACAGGTCGAAGGTCGCGTCCACGCAGGCGTCCGGGTCGGCGCCCTCGCGGTCGATCTTGTTGACCACGACGATGGGCCGAAGCCCCAACCCCAGCGCCTTGGAGAGCACGAAGCGGGTCTGCGGCATCGGGCCCTCGGCCGCGTCCACCAGGAGCAGCACGCCGTCGGCCATGTTCAGCGTGCGCTCCACCTCGCCGCCGAAGTCGGCGTGTCCCGGCGTGTCCACGATGTTGATGCGCACCTCGCCGTAGGTGAGCGAGGTGTTCTTGGCCAGGATCGTGATGCCGCGCTCGCGCTCCAGGTCGTTGGAGTCCATCACGCGGGTCTGCACCTCGGCGCGCGGGTCGAAGGTGCCGGACTGCTTGAGCAGCTCGTCCACGAGCGTCGTCTTGCCGTGATCCACGTGGGCGATGATGGCGATGTTGCGAAGGTTCTGGTTCATGAATGGGATGTCTCGGGTTCTGGGATTGCCGCGCCCGGGTATCGTTCGCGGGCGCGCATGGTAGCACCGTCGGTCGTCGAGGGAAGGCGGGATGCGCCCGGCTTGTGTAGCATTCGCGCATGAAATTCAGGCT
>JALVTX010000210.1 GCA_027035825.1 Mariprofundaceae bacterium | reverse complement strand
GCCGCCACCTGCGGCAGATGCGAAATCACCAGCACCTGCCGCTCGCGCCCCATCTCGGCCAACAGCTCGCCCACGGCCCAGGCCGTCTCGCCGCCGATGCCGGCATCCACCTCGTCGAACACGGCGATGCCCGGCGCATCCCGCAGCGCCCCGCAGCCCTTCAGCGCCAGCGCCAGGCGGGAAAGCTCGCCGCCGCTGGCCACGTCCGCCAGGTCGCGGAACGGCTCGCCGGGATTGGACGACACGCGCAGGCGCACCGCGTCAAAGCCATCCGCGCCCCAGCGCGCCTCGTCTTCGGCGTGCGGCGTCACCTCCACGGCCACCCGCATGCCGGCCAGGGCCAGCCGATCCAGAAACGGGCGCAGCTCCCGGGCCAGTTCCCCGGCCGCCTGCCGCCGGGCCTTCGACAAGCGCCCGGCCGCATCCAGATACGCCTGCCGGCATTCGGCCGCTTGCCGCGCCAGCGTCTCCTCGTCCCAGCCGCCGGCGTCGAGCCGCGAGAGCTTCTCCTCCAGCCTGGCGCGCAGCGCCACCAGCCCGGCCTCGTCCGTGTTGTTGCGGCGCATGGCCTCGTGCAAGTCCATCAGGCGCTGCTCGTCGGCCTCCAGCGCCGTCGGGTCGAACGCCTCGTCCAGAATCCCGCGCAAGGGCGGCGCGGCCTCGCCCGCCAGCGCCTCCGCCTGCGCCAGGAGCTCCAGCGCCTCGGCCGCCTCCGGCCGCAGCGCGGCGATCTCCTCCAGCGCCCGCAGGCAGCGGCCGAGTCGGGCGCGAACGGCATCGTCCGCATCCTCCACCGCGTCCAGCACCTCGACCGCCGTTTGCTGGATGCGGGCGAAATTCCGCCCGGCGCTCACCCGCGCCTCCAGCTCCCCAAGCAACCCCTCGCGCACGTCCAGCGCCGAAAGCCGCGCCAGCTCGTCGCGCATCCAGGCTTCCTCACGCGCATCCTGCTCGCGCCGGTCGCGGCAGGCCTGAAGCTCGCGGGAGGCCTCGCGCCAGGCCGCGAAGGCCTCTTTCGTCCGCGCGAGCAGCGCCGCCTCCACCCGCGCATCCACCAGCCCCTTCTGGAAGGCCGGCCTCAGCAGCGACTGGTGCTCGTGCTGACCGTGCATGTCCAGCATCCCTTCGCCCAGGGCCTTGAGCAGGCGCGCCGGCGCCGGCGCGCCGTTCACCCAAGCGCGCGAGCCGCCATCGGCGCGGATCACGCGCCGGATCACCACCTCGTCGTCATCCGCATCCAGTTCGTGTTCGGCCAGCAAGGCCCGGGCGCGGGCGTCGGGCCGGATGACCGCGTTCACCTCGGCGCGCTCCGCGCCATGCCGCACCTGGTCGCTGCTCGCGCGCGCGCCGAAGGCCGCGCCCAGCGCATCCACCAGCATGGACTTGCCGGCGCCGGTCTCGCCGGTGAACACGGTCATGCCGCGCCCGAGCTCCAGCCGCACATCGGCCATCAGCGCGAAGTCGCGGACATGGAACTCGCTCAGCATGCGCCGCCGTGGTCCCTTCCCGTCCAGTGCAGCTTGCCGCGCAGCACCGCGTAATAGCTGCGATCCGGCATGTAGGCCAGCGTCACCGTCGGCCCCTTGCGCACCAGGATGCGGTCGTCCTGCCGCAAGTCCTGACACATCTGCCCGTCCAGGTTCAGCGCCGCGGGCGCCGGCACCTCGGTGAGGCGCAGTTCGATAACCTCGCTCGCCGGCACCACGATGGGCCGGTTGGACAGCGTGTGCGGGCAGACCGGCGCCACCGAGATGGCGTCCAGGCCCGGATGCACGATGGCCCCGCCGGCCGAGAGCGCGTAGGCGGTGGAGCCCGCCGGCGTGGCCAGCACCAGCCCGTCGGCGCGCACGCGGAACACGAACTCGCCGGCGATGCTCATCTCGTATTCGATCATGCGCGGATGGCGGTTGCGTTGCAGCACCACGTCGTTGATGGCCACGCCGCCCGAAAGCCGCTCGCCATCGCGCCAGGCCTCGGCCTGGAGGCAGAAATAAGAGACCAGCCGCGCCCGACCTGCCAGCGCCGTTTCCACCGCCTCAAACATCGCATCCGCCGGCGCGCCGGTCAAAAAGCCGAGACGCCCCAGATTCACGCCCAACAGCGGCGCGCGACGGCCCACGAAGCGCCGGCCGACGTGCAGCAGCGTGCCGTCGCCGCCCAGCACCACCATCAGGTCGGCGCGTTCCGCCAGCGCCTCAAGCGGCAGGCAGGCATCCTCGCCCAGCGCCTCGGCCAGGGTGCGGTCGGGCAGCGCTTCAAACCCGCGCCCGCTCAGCCAGTCGCGCAGCTTGAGCGCCAGGTCGCGCGCCCGCGCATCCCCCGGCTTGATGCTGACGCCCACACGCTTCATCGCCGCGCCCCCGCCCAGTCCCTGGGCTGCCGATGGCAGAGAAAGCATTGATCGCCCGGCGCATGATGCGCCTTCGGCCGAGGCTTCACGCCGCCCGCGCCGTGGCAGCGCATGCAGTCCGCGCGCTTGGTGGCATGGATGTGCGCGTCATCGTTGGGCACCGGCCTGGTGGTGCGCTTGCCCGTGCCCAGGGACAGCGCCACGATCACGGCAATCACCACCGCCACGAAGATGGCGTCCTTCTTGCCCGGTTTCCATCCCGCCCTGCCGTCGCCAGCCATGCCGCGCTCCTTGCCGTGAACTCAAGGGCAAGTGTCCGCGCAAAGGGGGCGGCAATGCAAGCGTTGCGTATGCGCGGCTGGCCGCAATCGAATGATGGTTATCGCGGCGGCGCAAAGATGCTACCCTTGCCAGCCGCCGCCATCGGCGGAAATCCAACACGAAACACGAGGAACGAACATGAATGTCGATCAACATCTGAAAGTGGCCCAGTGGCACATCGAGCAGGCTCGCCTGCATGCAACCAGCCAGCACAGCTGCGGTTGCCCGATCAACGAGCACTATCAGAAGATCATCGAGGAAGTGGAATCCGGCAAGATCCAGGAAGAGCTCTCCTGCTCGACCGAATAGGGGCCTGACTCCTGCTTCGCGAAAGCCGCCCGCGGGCGGCTTTTTCGTGCCTGGACGCCCGCCGGACAAAAACCCCTTGTTTTTCTCGGCTTAATGTTTCGGCATTGTTTGTCTAGGCTGAGATTATCGCACGGATCAAACAAGGAGGTTGCGATGACCATTTTCACCAATCACAAGGCGGCCATCGCCACCGGCTTTGCGCTGGCCGCCATCCTCATCGGCATCGGGCTGGCCCAGGGCGGCCAGATGCCGGACATCTTTGGCCTGGCCCGCTGGGGCCATTTCCTGGCCGGCATCACCTGGATCGGCCTGCTCTACTACCTGAACTTCTGTCACGTGCCGGTGTTCGCCGGGCTTTCCGCCGAAACCAAGGGCGAACTGACCAGGGAGGGCAGCATCGTGCGTCGCGTGCTGTGGTGGTTCCGCTGGGGCGCGATGTTCACGCTGATTTTCGGCCTGGTGCTGTTGCATGGCCTGCACAAGAACGGCGCCATGGGCGTGGACATCATGATTGGCGCCGCGTTTGGCATCATCATGTGGTTCAACGTCTGGTTCATCATCTGGCCGGCGCAGAAGCGGATTCTCGGCATCGTGCCCGGCGCGACCGACGAGGAGAAGGCGAAGCTCGGCAAGCGGGCGCTGATCGCCAGCCGCACGAACACCATCCTGTCCATCCCGATGCTGTTCTTCATGGGCGCATCCGCCCATTTCCCGATCTTCGGCTGAGGCCGGACGCTAGCGGTTTTCCCGGGCGGCTCTTGGGCCGCCCTTTTCTTTTCTCCCATGCGCCCTTACCGTTCGCGGCATGATCCCGAGGGCCGTGCTGCTCGACCGTGATGGCGTCATCAACTTCGATTCGCCGGACTACATCCTGACCCCCGAGTCCTGGCGCCCCATTCCCGGCAGCCTGGACGCCATCGCCAGGCTGACCGGGGCCGGCATCCCGGTGGCCATCGTCAGCAACCAGTCGGCCTTGGGCCGCGGCATGCTCGATGCCGCCACCTTCCAGGCCATCGTGACCAAAATGATGCGCGCCATCGAGGCCGCCGGCGGGCGCATCGCGCATCTGGCCTGGTGCCCCCATGCGCCGGGGGACGACTGCGCCTGCCGCAAGCCCAGGCCGGGGCTGGTCATGCAGGCGCTGGAAGCGCTGGAGCTTCCGGCCTCGCCGGAGGTCTGGTTCATCGGCGATTCGCTGCGCGACGTGCAGGCGGCGCTGGCGGCGGGCGTGACGCCGGCCCTCGTGCAAACCGGCTACGGCGACGCCGAGGCCATCCTCGCACGCGCCCGCGAACTGAAGCCCGACATCCGCGCCTGGCCCGACCTGGCCGCCGCCGTGGACGCGCTCCTGGGGGGCAGGGCATGACCTGGCTCCGCTCCACGCTGTTCAACCTCTGCTTCATGGCCGTCACCGTGCCGTTTTCGCTGCTGGTCATCGGCTGCCGCCCGTTCGGCTTTTCGGCCGCCTGGTTCTGGGCCCGGGGCTGGAGCGCCACGGTGCTGACGCTGCTGCGCTGGATTGCCGGCGTGCGGCTGGAGGTGGAAGGCCGCGAGCACTTGCCCGATGCACCCTGCGTGGTCATGGCCAAGCATCAGTCGGCGCTGGAAACCATCGCCATGCCCTTGCTCGTTCCGCCGTTCGTCTGGGTGCTCAAGCGCGAGCTGTTCTACATTCCGGTGTTCGGCTGGGCGCTGTGGGCGCTGGATGAAATCGCCATCCGCCGCTCCAACCCCCGCGAGGCGCTCAAGCAGGTGCTGGCGCAGGGTCGGCGCTTCCTGTCCAAGGGACGCTGGGTGGTCATCTTCCCCGAGGGCTCGCGGATGCCGCCGGGCGAAACGGGCGACTACCAGGCCAGCGGCATCATGCTGGCGCGGCAGGCGGAAGTGGGCATCCTGCCGCTGGCGCACAACGCCGGCGTCTGCTGGCCCAAGCGCGGCTGGATCAAGCGGCCGGGCACGGTGCGGATGCGTTTCCTGCCCTTCATCCCCGCCCAACAGGTGCAAGAAACCCCGCGCCCGGAACTGCTGGCGCGGTTGAAGACCGACATCGAGGCGGCCACTCGCGAACTGGGCGGCTGATGGCCGTCGCTCAGGCCCGGCCGCGCGACGACGGATTCCGCGACGACAAATCCTTCGACAGCAGATGGGCCGCCAGGCGCGCCCACTGCGCGTATTCCAGCTGCTCGGGCCGCAGGCGTGCGTCCAGCCCCAGCGCCGCCCAGTCCTCCGCGTCCATCAGTCCGCGAAAATTGTTGGCCAGCGTCTTGCGCCGGTGCGCGAACCCCTGCCGCACCGCCTGCTGCAACGCGGCATAGTCGCAGGCCGGCTCGCCCGGGCGCGGGCAAAGCAGCACCACGGCCGAATGCACCTTGGGCGGCGGCGAAAATGCGCCCGGCGGCAGCGAAAGCAGCCGCTCCGGCCGGTAGAAGTGCCGCGCCAGCACCGACAGCCCGCCGCGCTCGCGCCCGCCCGGCGCGGCCAGGATGCGCGCCGCCACCTCGCGCTGGTACATCAGCGCCATGCCGCCCGGCAGCCGATGCGCGAACAGCGCCGCGGACAGGGGGCCGCTGATGTTGTAGGGCAGATTGCCGACGATCCACTCGGGCCGGAAGGCGGCCACGACCTCGTCCAGCGCCTCCAGCACGTCCGCGTGCCAGACGGCGAGCTTGTCCTCATCCGCCGCCCGTTCCCGCCAGCGCGCGGCCAGCGCGTCGTCCTTCTCCACCAGCGCCAGCGCCGAGACGCGCGCCAACAGCGGCTCCGTCAGGGCGCCCCGCCCCGGGCCGATCTCCAGCACCCGCGCCCCCTCGGGCACGGCCGCCGCGATCCGGCGAATGGCGGCCGCATCCGTCAGGAAATGCTGCCCCAGCGACTTCTTGGCCCTCGCATGCGTCATGCGCCCCGTCATGCGCCCAAACATACCCCGCGCGCCGCTGGCCCGCGAGCCGATTTTCCTTGCTTTGGCCGCGCGATTTCCTACAATCCCCGACCTTTTCCATCGTTTTGCAATCAAGGAGGCAACCGTGGGAGATTCCGCACCGCATCCCCGCCGCAGGCGCATGCTCATTGCCGGCAACTGGAAGATGAACGGCCTGCTGGAGGATGCGCGCCAGTTTGTCGAGCAGTTGGCGGAAAACCCGGCGCCCGACCACATCGAGGTGGCGCTGATGCCTCCGTTCACCCTGCTGCACCCGATGGCCGAGCCGCTGCGCAAGAAGGGCGTGGTGCTGGGGGCGCAGAGCGTCTATTTCGAGAAGAGCGGCGCCTTCACGGGCAGCATCAGCGCCATGA
>JALVTX010000209.1 GCA_027035825.1 Mariprofundaceae bacterium | reverse complement strand
CCATCCTGATGATCTTCGTGATCCCGGTGTTTGGCGAGATGTTCGCGGATTTCGGCGCCGAGCTGCCGGGGCCGACGAAGGTCACCATCGCCATCTCCAACCAGTTCGTCAAATACTGGTATATCGTTCTGGGCGCGCCCATCGCGCTGGTGTTCGGCATTCGCTACCTCTACAAGACGCCGCAGGGGCGCTACCAGATCGACAAGCTGCTGTTGAACCTGCCGGTGATTGGCGATGTGCTGCGGAAAGCGGCTGTGGCGCGGTTCTGCCGCACCTTTTCCACGCTGGCGGCGGCGGGCGTGCCGATTCTGGACGCGATGGAGACGGTGGCCGAAACCTCCGGCAATGTCATCATCGAGGAGGCGGTGCTCAAGGCGCGCGAGGCCATCAGCCAGGGCCAGACCCTGGCGCAGCCGCTGGAGGCGAGCGGCGTGTTTCCGGTCATGGTGACGCAGATGATCGGCATCGGCGAGGAAACGGGCGCGCTCGAGGACATGCTCTCCAAGATCGCGGATTTCTACGAAGAGGAAGTGGACACGGCGGTGGACAACATGACCGCGCTGATGGAGCCCTTCATCATGGCCTTCCTCGGCATCGTCATCGGCGGCCTGGTGATCTCGATGTATCTGCCGATCTTCAACATGGCTTCGGTGATCTGATCCGGTCGGCGAGGCTGACATGAACCGGTCGGTCGGGCCGGGCGACGATTCCAGCGTTTTCATTCCCGCATGGGGCCATTCATCCTTGCGTCGGCTCCTGGCCGCGCGGGCCGTGATGGCCCTGTTGCTCCTGGGGGCGGTGGTCTGGTTCTCCGGCCATGCGCCAGCCGGCATCCGGCGCGAATGGCTGGAGGGCGTGGTGGCGGCACAGGCCGTGCTGCTGCTGGCGCAGTGGTGGATGCTGCAATCGCGCATCGGCCGGGACATGCAAACCGGCTTCCAGCTGCTGGCCGATCTCGTTCTGATTGCCGTGCTGGTGTATGCGAGCGGCGGGGTGGACAGCCCGTTCACCTTCCTGCTCGGCCTCGTCATCATCGCGGCGGGAACGCAGGCGCGGCCGATGCTGCCGGCGGCCGTGGCCGTGACCGCCTGCGCCTTCTATCTCATCGCGGTGTACGGGTTCGCCTGGCGAGCGCGCCACCCGCTCGATGCCCACGACGCCCTGAGCGTGCTGCTTCAGGTTTCCGCCCTGTTGCTGGCCGGCGGCGTGATGGGCGGGCTGGCGCGACGCCAGCAGGCGCTGATCCGCGAAGGGGCGCGCGCCCGGAGCCTGCATCGTCGCCTGGAGGCACTGCATGGCCGCATCATGGACGCCCTGCACGACGGCGTGTTGGCGCTGGACGCCGAGGGCCGCATCGTGGATGGCAACCGGGCGGCGCGGGACATGCTGGGCCGGGATGACGAGATTATCGGGCAGCCATTGACGGAAGTGATGGAGGCGCCCGAGCCGTTGCGGACGTTTCTGGCCAGCGGCGGGCAGGGCGTGTGCCGCTGCGAATGGCGGCGCGGTGGCCGCGCGTGGTTGCTGGGATTGGTGCGCGTTCCGGACGCCGATGCAGGCGTGGCCTGGCTGCTGACCGCCGCGGACGTTACCGAGTTGCGGGCGCTCGAGAAAAAGCTGGCCGACCGCGAGCGCCTGGCCTCGCTGGGACGCATGGCCGCCATGCTGGCGCACGAGATTCGGAATCCCTTGCAGAGCATCGGACAGGCGGTGGAGATGCTGGGCGGGACGGGCCAGGCGCGGCGGCGCGATGTGGAGGAGATTCTGCTGGAAGAGGTGCGCAGGCTGGATCGGCTGGTTTCCGGCATGCTGGATTATGTGCGTCCGATGCATCCTCGGCCCGAATGGACGGCTGTCCGGCCGCTTCTCGAGACGGCCGTCGCCCAGGCCTGCGCCGTGGCTGATGGCGCGGCGTCCATCCACGTGCGGTGCGAGGATGATGTTCGGGCATGGCTGGATGCCGACCACCTGCGCCTGGTGCTGGACAATCTCTTGCGCAACGCGATGCAGGCGGGCGGCGGCGAGGGGCGCATCGAGGCGGGCTTTGTTCTGCTGAAGAATGGACAATGGGAGCTGCGCGTGCAAGATGATGCGGGCGGCGTGCCCGAGTCGGTGCGGGATTCGCTGTTCGAGCCGTTCGCCAGCGCCCGCGACGGCGGCTCGGGACTGGGGTTGGCCACGGTCTGGCAGGCCTGCCGGGCCAATGGCTGGGAAGTGCGCGTGGACGACGCAACCTGGGCGGACGGGAGGAAGGGAACGGTGTTCACGGTGCGCGGAGGAACGCGAGAGGACGGGAATGGCGACGGTTCTGCTGGTCGAGGATGATCGCAACGCCCGGCGGCTGATGACGATGGCCTTGGAGTCGCGGGGGCACGCGGTGACGGCCTGCGAGGGGCCGGCCGCGGCCAGCGAGGCGCTGGCCGCGGGGCGGTTTGACGTGGTGTTGACCGACCTGCGGATGGATGGGCGCGACGCCGGCCTGGACGTGGTGCGGGAAAGTCGCCAGCGGCAGCCGGCGGCGCGCGTGCTGCTGGTGACGGCCTACGCCAGCGCGGACACGGCGGTGGAGGCGCTGAAAGAGGGCGCCTTCGATTACCTGACCAAGCCGGTGTCCGGCGAGGAACTGGCGCTGGCCGTGGAGCAGGCGCTGGCCGATGCCACTGGGGCGGAGGCGGCGAGCGAGGGGCCGGACGAGGACGAGGGCATGCTTATCGGTCGGTCGCCGGCGATCCGTCGCGTGCGCGAGCGTCTGGCGCGCGCCGCCGACAAGGACTTCACGATCCTGATTTCCGGCGAGTCGGGCACCGGCAAGGAAGTGGCGGCGCGCTTCGTGCACAGCCGTTCCCGGCGGCGCGCCGGGCCGTTCGTGCCCGTGCATTGCGGCGCGATCCCGGGCGAGCTGTTCGAGGCCGAGCTGTTCGGGGCGGCGCGCGGCGCCTTCACAGGGGCGGTAGCCGACCGCGCCGGCCTGGTCGAGAGCGCCGACGGCGGCACGCTGTTCCTGGACGAGGTGGGAGAGATGCCGCTGTCCATCCAGGTCAAGCTGCTGCGCGTGCTCCAGGATCACCAGGTGCGCCGGGTGGGCGAATCGGCCGAGCGGCGTGTGGACGTGCGCGTCATCGCCGCCACCAACCGCGATCTGGCCGAGGAAGTGCGGCAGGGACGCTTCCGCGAGGACTTGTTCTACCGCCTGAACGTGGTGCCCGTGCACATGCCGCCCTTGCGTCAGCGGCGGGAGGACATTCCGATGCTGGCGGACGCGCTGATCGCGCGCCATGCCCCCCGAGGCATGCGTCCGAGGCTGTCCGAGGCGGCGCTGGTCCGCCTGATGCGCCTGCCGCTGCCGGGCAACGTGCGCGAGCTGGAGAACCTGCTGCAACGGATGATGGCGCTGGCCGAGGGCGAGGTGTTGGGCCCGGAACTGCTGGACGGGCTCGGCGGGCCAGGCGGCGAGGGCGAGGCTCTGTCGTTGGCGCGGCTGCGGGAGCAGGATCTGAATCTGGACGAGGCGCTGGAGGAGATGGAGCGGCGGCTGGTGCGCGAGGCGCTCGATGCCAGCGGCGGCAACGTGACCCGCGCGGCCGAGCTGTTGGGCGTCAGCTTTCGCTCCTTGCGATACCGGCTGAAGAAGCTGGGCGTCAAGGCCACATGACGGGCGACATGACGAGCGTCGTGACGGCGCTGGCGCCGGGCTGCGCGCTGCTGGGGCTGGTGTTCGGCAGTTTCGCCAACGTGCTGGTGCATCGCCTGCCGCGCGGCGAGTCCATCGTTCATCCCGGCAGCCATTGCCCGGCCTGCGGCCATCGTCTGGCTTGGTTCGAGAACATTCCGCTGCTTTCGTGGCTGGCGCTGGGCGGCCGCTGCCGGGCATGCCGCGCCCGCATTTCGGCGCGCTATCCGTTGCTGGAGCTGGGACTGGGCCTGGTGTGGGGCTGGCTGGGCTGGCGCTTCGGCTGGACGCCGGAGCTGGTCCGGGCGCTGGCGCTGAGTTTCTGGTTGTGGACGCTGACCTGGATTGACCTGGAAACGGGCCTGCTGCCCGATGCGCTGACGCTCTCGGGGGTGGCGCTGGGCGTGGGCCTTGCGCTCTGGATGGGCGACTGGCGGGCCTCGCTCATTGGCGCGGCGGCGGGCTATGGCGTGTTCTGGCTGGTGGCGCGGTTGTTCCTGCTGGTCACCGGCCGCGAGGGCATGGGTTATGGCGACTTCAAGCTGCTGGCCATGCTGGGCGCGTTTCTCGGCTGGCAGGCGCTGCCGTTCATCATCTTCTTGGCCTCGGCCTCGGGCGCGGTCATTGGCGCGCTATGGCTGTGGGCCACGCGCGAATCCGCGCGCGCGCCGATCCCCTTTGGCCCGTTCCTGGCCGCCGCCGGCATGGTCTGGCTGCTGTGGGGGCGGGAGCTGCTGGACTGGTATCTGGATTCGGCGGGCATGGGGGGCGCATGAGCGCGGCCCGGGTGGGGCTTACCGGCGGCATCGGCAGCGGCAAGTCCACGGCGGCGGCGATGTTCGCCGAGCTGGGCGTTCCGGTGCTGGATCTGGACGAGGTCGGTCACCGGGTGGTGGCCGAAGGCGACTGCCTGCGGGCGCTGGTGCAGGCGTTTGGCGAGCGCATTCTGGACGGCAATGGCGGGCTGGATCGGGCGCGGCTTGCGCGCATCGCGTTCGCCAGCGACGAGAACGTGCGCCGGCTGAACGCCATCATCCACCCGCGCATCTGGCGGGAAATGGAGGCGTGGCTGCGCGGGCTTGGCGATGATGTCACTTACGCATTGATCGAGGCTTCGGTGCTGATCGAATCCGGCGGCGTATCGCGCATGGATGCGGTGGTCGTGGTGCTGGCGAGCGAATCAACGCGGCGGCGGCGCGTGCGCGAGGCGCGCGGCTGGCCGGCGGCGCGGGTGGATGCGGTGATGGCGCGGCAGTGCACGGACGAGGCGCGCAGGCAGGCGGCGGATTTCGTCCTGGAGAACGACGGCAGCCTGGAGGCGCTGCGCCGGCAGGTGAGGCAGGTGCATGATAGTCTGCTGGCCCGCCTGGCCCCGCATCCATCGCGCGGCGCGATTGACAAGCCTGCCCGCGGGGAGTAGCAAGACGCCATTGCCCGCCTGCGGGCGGTTCCCATTGCTACAATCCAGTTTCCCAGCCCGGAACATATGACGAAACATTCGAATCGGAGATCGTGAACGTGTCATCCCATGCTTCTGAAGTAACGCCGGATATGGTCGGCGCCGACAACGAGGAATCGCAGGCCGAGCGCAAGCCCGCCGCGCGCGGTCGCAAGCGCAAGGTGGAGGAGCAACCCGCGGCCGGCGCCAGCGAGGAGCGGGCGCAGGCGGCCGAGGCGGCCGAACGTCGCGGTGACGAGTCCGGGTCCGCGCGGCAGGGCGGGCATCGCGGACGGCGCAAGAATGGCGGCCGGCGACGCAACGAGGCGCACGAGGAGCCGATATCCGACGAGGCCAAGGGCGTGCAGATGAATCTGCGCGAGGTGTCGCAGATGCCGCCGCAGGCGCTTCTGGAACTGGCGGAGTCCCTGGGCATCGAGAACGCCGCCGGCATGCGCAAGGCCGAGCAGGTGTTCGCCATTCTCAAGGCCCACGCCCAGCGCAGCGGCACGCTCTACAGCGAGGGCGTGCTGGAAATCCTGCCGGATGGCTACGGTTTCCTGCGTTCGCAGGAAGCGAACTACCTGGCCGGGCCGGACGACGTTTACGTTTCGCAGAACCTGATCCGGCGTTTTTCGCTGCGCAAGGGCGACACCATTGCCGGCGAAATCAAGTCCCCCCGCCCGGGCGAGCGCTATTTCGCGCTCAAGAGCATCGATCTCATCAACGGCGAGGATCCCTCCGTCGCCAAGACCAAGGTGCTGTTCGACAACCTCACCCCGCTCTATCCCGACGAGCGGCTGGTGATGGAGGTGGAGGGCTCGAAGGACATCACCGGCCGCGTCATCGACATCGTGGCGCCCATCGGCAAGGGTCAGCGCGCGCTCCTGGTGGCGCCGCCGCGTACCGGCAAGACGATGATGATGCAGTCCATCGCCCACTCCATCGAGGCCAACCACCCCGAGGTGGTGCTGATGGTGCTGCTGATTGACGAGCGTCCCGAGGAAGTGACGGACATGAAACGCTCGGTGAAGGGCGAGGTCATTTCCTCCACCTTCGACGAGCCGGCGCAGCGCCACGTGCAGGTGGCCGAGATGGTCATCGAGAAGGCCAAGCGCCTGGTCGAGCACGGCCGCGACGTGGTCATCCTGCTCGATTCCATCACCCGCCTGGCGCGCGCCTATAACACCGTGGT
>JALVTX010000208.1 GCA_027035825.1 Mariprofundaceae bacterium | reverse complement strand
TACATCTACAACCATGTTCGTCCGCACCAAGCCTTGAACCTTGTCCCGCCCGCAAAGTATCTTGCCAGCCTCAACCACAAGAGGGCGGCCTGATGCCTTTTGTCTCATATGTGCTGAACCAGCACAGACGCTTGGTCACATGAAACATCCGGGCTAGCCTGCCGCCATGCCACATCATCAATACCGCTATCTCGTCAAGTTTCTCATCATGTCCGTGCTGTCCTTCTTCATTGGCACCGTGCATGGCCTGTTACAGGTGATTCCCGCCGTGCGGCACTGGCTGGATTCCATCGGCAGCCCCTACGGCGGCCCGGGCCACATGATCGATCCGCTGGCGCACGCGCACATCAACCTGGTCGGCGGCGTCACCATCCTTGGCATGGCCGTGACCTATTACATGCTGCCCAAGATCACCGGCAAGCCCATTCATTCGCACCGGCTGGCCGAGCACTCGTTCTGGTGGACAGCCATCGGCGTCAGTTCCTTCTACATCGCGCTGATGATCTTCGGCGCCATCGAGGGGCACCTCTGGCTGACCGATCCCACGGCCGTGCCCACCGTGCACCGCTATTACGGCCCGGTCATCTCCGTCGCCGCTTCGGTGCTGGCCATCGGCTTCTGGATTTACCTGGTCAACGTGCTGTTGACGCTGAAGGACATCTACCGGAAGCGCGAGCCGTGACGCGTCTGGAGTGCGGCTGCCCCTCCGACTACCCGGACTGGGACGGCCAGGACGTGAACCTCGGCGGCTGGCTGGTGCACGAGATGCGGGCGCCGATGTTCCTGCACATGCCCATCGGATTCGAGGCCTGCCTGCACCGCCAGCATCAGGACATCGAGCGACTGGGGCTGACCCCCCGCTGGCCGGGCTTCGTGCTCAGCCGCTCGGCGATGTTTCGCGGCGCGATCCTCTGCCCGCTGGCCGAGGAACGCTCGGCCGCCCGACATGTGCGGCGGCTGCCTAACCCGTTCCGGCTGCGGGCGCGCATCATCCACGGCGACGTGGGCCAGATCCAGGCCGACGTCAAGCGCATGCAAAGCGAGCTGCTCGATGCCGGTTGCATGCCCAGGGAGCTGTACCTGGCCTATCTCACCTGCCCGGTCTGCGAGGAGAAGCGAGGCGGCAAGCGCATCATGATCCTGCGCCGCTGGGTTCCATCGGAGAAACTGAAGAAGAAACTGGCCGCGCGATCCGAGTCCTGAGAAGCCCGCCGGGCTGGCCTCGCCCGGTTCGT
Organism: Mariprofundaceae bacterium; assembly: GCA_027035825.1. Lineage (GTDB taxonomy): Bacteria > Pseudomonadota > Zetaproteobacteria > Mariprofundales > Mariprofundaceae > JALVTX01. Next base: position 5,100 of record JALVTX010000208.1, on the reverse strand, counting down.
CCCTATTTGACCGGCCCTATTTGGCCGCGTCCCTGGACTTCAACCAAACGATGATGTCCTCGCGATCCCGCGCCGGGAGCGGCGGCAGGAACATGCGCGTGTTCGGCTTCACCTTGCGCGGATCGGACAGCCAGCGCTCCAGCGCCGATTCGTCCCAACGCTCAAACGGCACGCCCGCGATGTGCGGCGCGCGGTTGTAGATGCCGGCGAGCCCCGGCCCCACCTTTTTCAGTGGCTTGTCCAGGTAATGACAGGGCCCGCAGCGCACCCGCGCCACCACCGCGCCGCGGGCCGCGTCGGCGGCCAACGCCTGCGCGCCGCCACCCGCCGCCAGCGCCAGCAGCAACAACAGCCGGATGATGCGCATCAGTTCGATGGCACCGGATGCTGGGGCGGAAAGTCGAAGCTCAGTTCGCCCTCGCGCGCCTTCCCGCCCTCCTCGCGGATGCGCACGAGCAGCCGCGCATGCTCCGGGTCGGCCACGGGCGCGGAACGCCGGTACACGCCAGTGCCGCCATCGGGGATGGCTTGAACCCAGTCCGACTCGGGCGTGCGGATGCGCACCAGCATGCCCTCCTTCGGCCGCACGCCATGCTGGTCGCTGATGACGACCCAGAACTCGTTCATGCCACGCTGCAATGGAGCCGGCCGGCTCTCCACGTGCACCGTCCATTCATGCCAGCGCTGATCCGGCGGCGCATAGCGGCTGACATCGGCGCCGCACGCCGCAACCAGCAGCGCACACGCCAGAAAAACCGCGCGCCTCACGATGGCCTCCGCGCATGCCGGCTCAGATAGTCCAGCAGCGCCTTCACGTCGGCATCGGCAATGGCGGCCATGCCCCGCTGCACCCGGTGCAGTTGCATGCGCCGCACCACGCGACGCCATTCATCGGCCGTGTGCCGCGCGGGCTGCGGCGCAGCATGACAGCGCGAGCACTGGCTGGCCAGCACCGCGTAGCCCGGCGCATCCATCTCCGGAAACGCCGCCAGATCACCTTCCGCCGTCCGGCCGCCCGAATCCCCGGGCGCGGCCGAACAAGCGGCCAGGAGCGCGAGCGCCCCCGGCGCAAGCCGCGCCAGCCATCCGCGCTTCACTTCCCGTTCTCCCCCTTCGTCTTGCGCCCGTCCCGGGACGGATCGCATTCTTCTTCATTCGTCACCTCGGGATTGAACACGTTGATCATCAGGTAGATGAAGCCGCCGGCCACCAGCAGATAGACCACCGCCATCAGGTGCCCCCAGGTAATCCAGTGGCGATGATGATCGGGCCGATCACCCCAGAAGGGCAGCGACAGGCCGAACGCGGCCAGCAACACGATGCCGACGACCACGAAGAACCACTTGGGCACCGGCTTGCGCGACTGCGCCATCTGCTCGACCATCTCCCAGTCTTCCAACCCGCGCAGTTCGCGCCGCTCCTCGTCGCTGCCGTAGCCGTAGTAATCGTCCGTGTGCTCGCCCCACTTCTTCCGCGTGGGCCTGGCGCCGATCTCGCGCCGCTTGCGCTCCCGCTCCTCGGCGCGCCGCTTGCGCTCCTCGATGGCGTCCAGCCTGGCCTGCTCGTCGTTCATGACTTCACCCCCGGAGAAAAATGGCGCAGCAGGAAACTGCCCGTCCAACCGTCGCTGGCCGTCACCGTCACGCGAACATTGTACAGTCCCTTCGGCAAGGCGCCCACATGCAGTCGCACGTTGGCGCGCCCGGCCGTATCCATGTGCACCTTGTCGCGGCTCAGGCGCCAGGCGCCGTCCGGCAGGTTGCCCACCCGCACCGTGAAGTCCGCCGGCCGGTAGAGCTTGTTGGCGATGTTGATCTGGTAGTCCCGCACCGCGCCCTGATGCGCATTCTCGGCCCGGAACACGCTCATGTGGTGCGGCTCGTAGCTGGACAGGCCATACCAGAACATCAAGCCGCCGAATACCGCCACCGGCAGCGCCACGCGCACCCGCGAGAAGAAGGAGCCGACATTGCCGCGCCCGCGCTCGCCGGTGGGGTCGCCCATCTCGAACCGGAGCAGCCCCGGCCCCGAAAGCTTCCGGCTCCTCGCATGCAGCTCGTTGCAGGCGTCGATGCAGTCGCCGCAGTTGATGCAGCTGTCATAGACCACGGTGTTCCGGGGATCGAGCTCCAGATAGCATGAGTCGGCGCAGTAATGGCAGTTGGCGCAATCGGCCGCGCGCGAGTCGTCATAAGCCACGTGCAGCGTATCGCGGGTCTTGAACGAATGCTGCCACATCCGATAGATGCACATGTAGCGGCACACCATGTGGCGAATCATGCCGATGTCCAGGAACAGGATGACCGTGAACACCGCGTAAATCCACAGCACCGACCCGGCATGTTCGGCCCGCATCGTCACCACCCGCCACAGCTCGGCCGGCGGATAGAAATACAGCAACGGAATCACCGCATAGAACATCGCCATCAGCCACAGGATGGAGAACAGCAGCGCCTTGTTGCGCCAGGAATCCTTGCGCCGCGCCACCTGCATCGGCTTGCCGCTGAAATCCATGATCTCAGCCTTGCGCCCGAGCAGGCGATAGGTCAGCGCGTTGGCCCACTCCGAGGCCGAGCCCTGCGGGCAGACCCAGCCGCAGAACACCGCCCCGGCCAGCGAATAGCTCATCACCAGGATGCTGGCGATCATGATCCAGAAACCGAAGATGATGAAGAAGTCGGAGAACCAGATTTGCCGGTCGAGCACGACGATGGCGCCGTCGGCGACATTGATATGGAACAGCCCCGTCACCGGCACCAGCACCAGCAGCGCCAGCGTGAACAACTGGCTGGCGCGCCGCGCCGGCAGGATGCGGCGGAAGCGCGCGCCGGCGCCGCTCCCAGAGGAACTGGCCGCCGCGGCGGATGAAGAAGGAGTGGCTGAGGTTTTCATGTCGCTCACAGGGGAGCCCCAAGCATACGCCGGTTGCGTTCGCGGGTCATCCGCCGCATGTCGGCGTCCAGCGGCGCAATCGAGAGAATCCGCCGCCTGAGCCGCTCTGCCGTCCGGGCCTCGCCCCGCGCCAGCTTCAGGCCCAAGAGCGCCTTCAGCGCCCGCACGTGATCCGGCCGGACGGCGAGAATCCGCTTCAGCGCCTGTTCGCGATCAATGCCCATCGCCCGCGCCTGCGCCAGCGAGGCATACATGCGGTCGGCCAGCGCGAAGCCGGCCCAGCGATCGCGCGGGTTGGCTCGCCAGGCCAGGCGCACCAGGCGCTCGGCCCGGCCCTCGCGGCCCTGCATCGAGGCCAGCTCCGCTTCCATGCCGAGGCTGGTCGCCGCCCAGGCGCGCATGAAATCCTTGCGCTCGGCCGCCGTCACGCCCAACGCGCGCATCGCCGCTTCCGGTCGCGGCCGATGGCGCAGCAGCCAGGTCAGCATCATGGGCAGCCGCAACCGGCCCGCGAAACGGGCGCGCGGCAGCGAGAACTCGATGACCGGCCGCCATTCATCCTGCGCCGGCGCGCGCGTGGCCGGAACCTCGCCCCAGTAGCGGCCGAGCCACGTCCACAGCCCCTCGCCGCCGCTCAGCTCGCGGCGAGCGGAGGCAGGCAGCGCATCAAACCCTTGCCGAATCGCGCCCACGTCCAGCGACGCGTCGCGGCTGCCGACCAGAGCCAGCCGGAAGCCGTCCACGAACATCCACGAGCGCGGAAACACGCGGCGAAACGCCGCCAGCACCGAAGCCAGCGAACCCACGTCGAACTGGTTCAGCGCCAGCCATTGCACGTACAGGCCGCCGGGATTCAGGTGTTCCCGGCCGCGCCGGAACTGTTGCACCGAGAGCAGCGCCGCCCGGCCCACCATGTCCGGATGGAACAGATCACCCAGAATGATGTCGTAGCGTTCGCGATCGGCGCGCAGAAAGCGCCGCGCGTCATCGCGCGCCACGCGCATGTGCTTCATCACGCCGCCGCTGAGCGGCGCAAACGCATCGCTGGCGGCGCGAATCGCCCCCAGCGACAACTCCACGCCGGTGCGCGCCAGCTCTGGCAATGCGAGGCTGGCCGAGGCGGTGATGCCGGTGCCAATGCCCAAAAACAAAATGCGCCGCGCCTCGGGGTGCAGCAGCAGCGGCAGGCGCGCCTGGTTGCGCTGCACGGCCACGGCGGTGGGATCGGTGGAGGCGTCCATGCGGTGCAAGTCGGAGAGCAGCACCCGTTGACCATTGGACTGCTCGACCACGTGCGTCAGCGACACCGCATCCTCGTGCACCATCAGGTCGCGGCCGCCGGCCATCTCGCGCGGCAGCAGCGTGGATGCCGGCGGCAGCGGCCACAGCAGCCACGCCGCCCCGGCCAGCACCGGGGCGGCCAGCCAGGCGCGCGCATCCCGCCCCCAGCGCATGCCGCAGACGAACAGCGCCAGCGCGGCTGCGGCCACCGCGCCCGTCGTGCCCCATGCGGGCAACAACGCAAAGCCGGTGACGAGCGCCCCCAGCGCCGCCCCCAGGCTGTTCGCGCCATACAGCCAGGCGCCGTCGTCCCCATGCCGGGCCGCGATCAACGGCAGCCACGCGCCCAGCAGCAGCGTCGCCGGCAGCGTGCACAGCGCGATGGCCGCGCCCTGTCTGGCCATCGCCGCCGCCAGCGACCCGGCTTGCATGGACTCGGCCCACTCCGCCAGCCATGGCAGCGCAGCCAGGCCCGCCAGCACCGCCGCCGCCAGCGCCAGCGGCAGCCAGGAGAGCCACATCGCGCGCCGATCCGCGTTTCGTTCCCCAGACTGTCCCCCCAAGTGACGGGCCAGCAGGCTGCCGCCGGCCACGCCCAGCAGGAACACGGCCAGGATCACGCCCAGCACATACTCGGTGCGCAGCATCAGCATGCCGTAGAGACGCGTCCAGGCCACCTCCAGCGCCAGCGAAGCCGCGCCGACGCCGGCATAGGCCGCCAGCGTCCAGCCATCCGGCCGCGCCCGCCGCGGGCTCACATCGCGGCCGATCGCCACATCCCCGCCAGCCAAGCGCGCCAAGGCCAGCGCGCCCGCGGCCACCGTGAAGCCAACCACCGCCACCACGGCCGCCGCGCCCGGCCAGCCCAGCGCCGGCAGCAGCGCCAGCGGCGCCAGCGCCCCGACCACGCCACCGAGCGTATTGACG
>JALVTX010000207.1 GCA_027035825.1 Mariprofundaceae bacterium | reverse complement strand
CTGGTGCCGGTGCTCCTGCTGGACGATTGCATGGAAGCGCTGGATCCGTCCCGGCGGCGGGCGCTGTTGGCGCGGCTGGCCAGGCATGAGGGACAGGTGCTGATGACCGCGCCGACGGGCGCGATCCTGCCCGGGAACTGGCCTGTCCACACCTTCGCCCTGGACGCGGGCGGGCAAGAACAACCAGCGCGGGCTGGCGTGGAGGAAGCGGCATGAGTGCACAGGCGGAGCAGAAATACGGGGCCGACAGCATCAAGGTGCTGCGGGGCCTGGATGCCGTGCGCAAGCGCCCGGGCATGTACATCGGCGACACCGATGATGGCACGGGCCTGCACCACATGGTGTTCGAGGTGGTGGACAACGCCATTGACGAGGCGCTGGCCGGCCATTGCGACCGCATCGAGGTCATCCTGCATTCGGACGATTCGGTGACCGTGCGCGACAACGGCCGCGGCATCCCGGTGGACATCCACCCCGAGGAGGGCGTCTCGGCGGCCGAGGTCATCATGACCGTGCTGCACGCGGGCGGCAAGTTCGACAACAATTCCTACAAGGTGTCCGGCGGCCTGCACGGCGTGGGCGTGTCGGTGGTGAACGCGCTTTCCGAATACCTGGAGCTGGTCATCCGCCGCGACGGCAAGGTGCACTACCAGCGCTACGAGAACGGCGAGCCGGTGGAGCCGCTGAAGGTCATCGGCGAGGCCAAGGGCACGGGCACGGAGATTCACTTCCTGCCCAGCCTGGAGGTGTTCTCGCATCGCAATTTCTCGATGGACGTGCTCTCCACCCGCCTGCGTGAGCTGTCGTTCCTGAATTCCGGCGTCCACATCGAGCTGCTCGACGAGCGCAACGACGTGCGTCACGTGTTCGAGTACGAGGGCGGCATCACGGCCTTCGTGCAGCATTTGAACCGCACCCGCAACCCGCTGCACGGCGAGTGCATCACCATCCAGGGCGAGCGCGACGGCATCGTGCTGGAGCTGTCGATGCAGTGGACGGACGCCTACCAGGAAAACGTCTTCTGCTACACGAACAACATCCCGCAAAAGGACGGCGGCACGCACCTGGCGGGCTTCCGCGCGGCGCTGACCCGCTGCATCAACGGCTATGCCAATGCCCACGACATGCTGAAGAAGCACAAGGTGAGCCTCACCGGCGACGATTGCCGCGAGGGGCTGACAGCCGTGCTCTCGGTCAAGGTGCCCGATCCCAAGTTCTCGTCGCAGACCAAGGAGAAGCTGGTCTCCAGCGAGGTGCGGCCGGTGGTCGAGTCGCTGGTCAACGAGAAGCTGTCCGAGTGGTTCGAGGAGCATCCGAAGGAGGCCAAGCGCATTGTCGGCAAGGTGGTGGAGGCGGCCACGGCCCGCGAGGCGGCGCGCAAGGCGCGGGAGCTCACCCGCCGCAAGGGCGCGCTGGACGTCTCCAACCTGCCCGGCAAGCTGGCCGACTGCCAGGAGAAGGATCCGGCGTCGTCCGAGCTGTTCCTGGTGGAGGGCGATTCGGCCGGCGGCTCGGCCAAGCAGGGGCGCGACCGGAAGTTCCAGGCCATCCTGCCGCTGAAGGGCAAGATTCTGAACGTCGAGAAGGCGCGCTTCGACAAGATGCTCTCCAGCCAGGAGATCGGCACCATGATCACGGCGCTGGGCACGGGCATCGGCAAGGACGATTTCGACATCAGCAAGCTGCGCTACCACCGCATCATCATCATGACCGACGCGGACGTGGACGGCTCGCACATCCTCACCCTGCTGCTCACCTTCTTCTTCCGCCAGATGCCGGAGCTCATCGAGCGCGGGCATCTCTACATCGCGCAGCCGCCGCTGTATCGCGTCGCGCGCGGCAAGAAGGCGCGCTACATCTCCACCGACGACGAGCTGTTCGAGTTCCTGCTCGAGCACGGGGCGCAGGGCATGAGCTACCATGCCAGCGACAGCGCCAGGGGAATCACCGGCGAGCGGCTGATGACGCTGGCCCGCAGCATCCATCGCCTGGAGCAGTTGCGCCGGCGGCTGGCGCAGCGGCTGGATGCCGAGGTGCTCCGGCTGCTCCTGGAGACGGGCAAGTTGGAGCTTTCCGCCTTCCGCCACGAGGATCGTATCCGCCAGCGCATGCAAGCGGCCGTCGAGGCCTTCCGCCGCGGCTCGCGCGTGGACGAGACGCTGGATTTCGTGCTGCACGAGGACGCCGAGCAGGGCTGCTGGCGGGTCGAGTTCCGCCGCCGCGACCACGGCCGCGTTGTCCACTCCTGGCTGGACAAGGACCTGGTGGCAACCAGCGAATACCGCGAGGCGCAGTCGCTGTGCGCCACGGTGCTCAAGCTGGTCGGCGAGGGCGCGCACCTGGCCCGCGAGGAGCGCCGCTGGCCCGTCGAGCACTACGAGGACATCACCGGCGTGATCCAGCAGGAGGCCCGCAAGGGGCTCACCATCCAGCGTTACAAGGGCTTGGGCGAGATGGACCCCGAGCAGCTCTGGGAAACGACGATGGATCCGGAGAAGCGCACGTTGCTCAAGGTGCAGGTGGAGGACGCCGTGGCCGCCGACGAGACCTTCTCCACCCTGATGGGCGACGCCGTGGAGCCGCGGCGCGCCTTTATTCAGGACAATGCGCTGAAGGTGCGCAACCTCGATGTCTGACGCCAGCGCCAGGCCCACGCTCACCTACGCCGACGCCGGCGTGAACATCGACGCCGGCAACGCCTTCGTCGGCCGCATCCGCGAGGCCGTGGCCTCCACCACGCGGCCGGAGGTCATCGGCGGGCTGGGCGGCTTCGGGGCGCTGTTCCGGGCGGACTTCTCGCACATGCGCGAGCCGGTGCTGGTCTCCTCCACCGATGGCGTCGGCACCAAGCTGCTCCTCTTGCAGCGGCACAACCGCCCGCGCGTGGCCGGCGTGGACGCCGTGGCCATGTGCGTGAACGACATGGCGGCGCAGAACGCCGAGCCGCTGTTCTTCCTGGACTACCTGGCCACCGGCAAGCTGGACGACGAGACGCTGGCCGGGGTTGTGGAGGGCATCGCCGAGGCCTGCCGCGTTTCGGGCTGCGCGCTCATCGGCGGCGAAACGGCCGAGATGCCCGGCATGTACGCGCCCGGGCATTACGACATCGGCGGCTTCTCGGTGGGCGTGGTGGACCGGCCGGAGATCGTGGACGGCTCGACGATCCGCGAGGGCGACGTGATGCTGGGGCTGGCCTCCAGCGGGCCGCATTCCAACGGCTTCTCGCTGATTCGCAAGCTCATCGAGGTGGGCCATGCCGACCTCGAGAACGACGTGCTGGCCGACGGCACGCCGGCCGTGGACGCGGTGCTCGCGCCCACGCGGCTCTACGTGCCAGCGGTGAAGGCGCTGAAGGCTGCGGGCGTGGACGTGCACGGCTATGCGCACATCACCGGCGGCGGCATGTTCGACAACATCGAGCGCATCCTGCCCGATGGCCTGGGCGCGGAGGTGAATGTATCCGCCTGGCCCGTGCCGCCGGTGTTCGACTACCTGCTCTCGATGGCGGACGTGCCGTTCGCCGAGCGCTACCGCACCTTCAACATGGGCATCGGCTTCGTCGTCATCCTCCCCGAATCCGAGGTCGAACGGGCCGCGCAAGTGCTGAAAGACGCCGGCGAAACGGTGCAAACCATCGGCCGCATCCACAAGCGCGATGGCGAAACGGTTACACTAGCGGGTAGTGGGGTGAGATGAGCCATCCTCTTGGAGACAGTACCCAAGCCATTAATTTACGGATTTTATATCCCTGAGGACAAACAGTACCTTCCATTCAAATGTGTAGTAGGTCATGAGAAAATCAAGCTGTCCGAGTAAGTCAGGTATATATGTGGCAAGAATCCGAAGCGAAACGCCAATGCCAGTCACAAAAGATCCACGGTATGTGGATACGTGTGCAAGAATTAGCTGTTACAACGTGAAGGTTGGGAAAGCCAAGAACCTTGCTGCTCGACAAAAAAATTACTGGAAAGATTTTGGTCGCGATAATGTGGAATTCATCCCGATCGTCTTAACCGAGAATATCCAGGAGGCAGAGACAGCGATACTTCGGCACTTACGAGATTATCGAAAGAAGAGCCCGAAAGGAGGGGTCATGGATTGGTTAGAAAATATTGAGTTTGGGATGGTAATAGAAGAAGCGCTACGGGCTCTCAAAGCATGCGGAATTCAGCATGAAGTGTTGGTTCAGACAAGGTGACAATGGGCGTTGCTTCCGGGTTCCTATTTTTTGGCGGCTATCTACAGTCGGAAAAATAAAAGCCACAATATGTCTCTGGTGAGCTTGATCGTTACGATTATATATGGATCGGACTAGAATGGCCACCAGCTCGGCTTCTTCCACTTGGACTTGCCTTCGGATTCCTCCGCCTTGCCGTCATGATCGCCGTCGTGGCGGGCCTTGTCGGCATGGCGCTCGTGGTCGCCACGCTCATGTTCGCCGCGGTCGCCATCGTGCTCATGGTGCTTGTCGTGATGCTCGATGCGGTCGTGGTCGTCGTGCTCGCCTTCGTGCGCGAGCGCCGGCGCGCCGTTGACCGAGAGAACGAACAGCAGGGCGAACGCGCCCGCGAGATGCCTGATCTTCATGTTGTGCCCCCTTTTCCTTGACGGAAGAAGGACAGCATAGCCGGTTCGGGGAGCCTTGTCCCCGGCGGATGCGCTACGCGCGGGAAGACGAGCGCCGGCGGGGGCGGCGGCGACGACCGCGCCGGTCTCCGCCCGCGCCGCTTCGGCCCTTGCCCTCCTGCGCCTGGGCGCGATCCTCGCGGCGCAGGCCCTCGGCGGTGGCGTCCGGCGCCGCGGGCTTGCCAATCTCGAGCCATTCGGGCTCGATGGCCCGCACCGGAATGGAGCGGCCGATGTAGGCCTCGATGTCCGGCAGGCCGAAGCAGAAGCGCTCGCAGGAGAACGACACCGCCACGCCCGTGGCGCCGGCGCGCGCCGTGCGGCCGATGCGGTGCACGTAGTTCTCGGCGTCTTCCGGCAGGTCGTAGTTGAACACGTGGGTGACGTTGTCAATGTGCAGGCCGCGGCTGGCGACGTCCGTGGCCACCAGCAGGTGCAGCTTGCCGGCGGTGAAATCCTCCAGGATGCGCATGCGCTTCTTCTGCCGCACGTCGCCGGAGAGGATGCCGACCTTGAAGCCGTAGCGCGCCAGGTCGCGCGCCACCCGCTCGCCGGTGCGCTTCTCGTTGACGAAGATCATGCCGCGCCGCACGTCCATCTCCCGCAGCAGGTGCACGAGCAGCGGGAACTTCTCCTCCATCGCCGTGTGATACATCGCCTCCTCGATGCCGGTGGCGGTGATGTCGCCCTCCTCGGCGCGGATCTTCTCCGGCATGTTCATGTGCTCGTAGGCCAGCTCCAGCACGCGGTGGGACAACGTGGCCGAGAACATCAGCGACTGGCGCTCGTCATACGGCGGCAGCCGCCGCAGCATGAAGCGCAGGTCGCGGATGAAGCCGAGGTCGAACATGCGGTCGGCCTCGTCGATGACCAGGATTTCCGCCTTGCGCAGCGAATATGCCTTCTTCTTCAGGTAATCAATCAGCCGCCCCGGCGTGCCCACGAGGATGTCCACGCCCTGCTCGAAGGCCTTGAGCTGCTTGTCGTAGTCCACGCCGCCATAGACGGCGTGCAGCTTGAGATCGGTGTGGCGGACGAGCTTTTCGGCGTCGTCCCGAATCTGGATGACCAGCTCGCGCGTCGGCGCGATGACCAGCGCCCGCGGGTGGTGCGGCTTGCGGCCGGGCTTGGGTTGCGCGGTCAGCAGCCGGTTGATGACGGTGATGAGGAAGGTGGCCGTCTTGCCGGTGCCGGTGCGGCCCTGGCCGGCCACGTCCTTGCCGGCCAGCGTCAGCGGCAGCGCCGCCTGCTGCACGTCGGTGAGTTCCGTGTAGCCCAGTTCGTCAATGGCCCGTTGCAGCGGCTCGGGGAGGTTCAGTTCGGTGAATTTCATGCCTGTCCTTGTGCTTCGAAGATGCCGGAGGATAGGCCGATTGCGATTGCTCCGCAAAGGGGGAGCGTTTATCGTTCCGGCGGCGCGGGGCCCATGGCGCAATTGGTTAGCGCTGCCGGCTCATAACCGGTTGGTTCCAGGTTCGAGTCCTGGTGGGCCCACCAGATAAGAAACGTAAGCCCTTGATATTCAAGGGCTTTTTTCTTGCTTTATTTTCGCTTCTCGATTTTGTCCGTCGATTTGTCCGTCAAGATTGGGTTGCTTGGGGCCGATTTTGGCTCATTGGAGGGCAGCGAAACGGGGTGTCCTAGTCCACTACATATGAGACAAAGGCGTGGATTCAGGCCGCCATTCTGGGATTGAGGCTGGCAAGATACTGTGCGGGCGGTAGGAGGTTCAAGGCCTTGTGCGGTCGGATGTGGTTGTA
>JALVTX010000206.1 GCA_027035825.1 Mariprofundaceae bacterium | reverse complement strand
ACGAAACGCCGTCGAACTCGATGAGATTGGCGTTCAGCGGGTGCGCTTGAGCGTCCCATTCCACGCCGAAGCGGGGCAGGCCCCGAAGGATGCGCATGGCTTCCAGCTCCGCCGGCTCGATGATGCGACCGCCCCGGAGCGCCGGCTCCACCCGATCCGGTCGGCCAACGATCCACAGCCCGCGCGGCGAGGCCGGCATGACCAAGGCCAGCATCCCGTCGCTGCGGGCCGTGGACAGCCATGCGCCTTCGGGGTGTGGGATGCCCAGCGCATCCAAGGGGGTGTCGCAGGTCGCGCCCTGGATGGAATACAGCACCAGATCGTCGCGTGCGGTGAACGTGACGTCAAACCCCAGCTTGAAGCGCTCCAGCCGCGTCAGCGCCGCATCAAGGCAACATGCCGGAATGAGCAGGAGCATGCCGGCGGAGGGTGGATTTCGGGAACGGTCGCCATCGTTGGCACAGGCCATGTAGAGTTCGGCCACCGGCTTGCCTTGGGGCGTGAGCAGAGCTGCATGGATGGCCTGATGGCCGGAGAGACGGGCCATGTCCTGCGTGATCTGGCCTTGCAGGTAGTTCCGCGCGCTTGTCCCGCCGGCCTGCACGATGCCCCAGGCCGCGTGCCGCGCCGCGACGAAGCCATGCGTGAGGGCCTGGAAGGTCTCGGAGCTGAGGGTCGGCATGGCCAGCGTCATGCGGGGGAGTCTATACCCGACCGTGCCAGTCCGGTATAGTCCTGCGGACGGATCGGTTTCACCCATGGTTCCGAGGTTCGAGGCCGGCCGGGACAGGGGAACAAGGACAAGGGGATGAGCAAGGCATGAGCGCAACGGAGCATACGATGGCGGATTTCAGCGAGGCGGTGCGCGTCACAGGAGAGACGCGCAAGCCCTTCCCCAATTCGCGCAAGGTGTACGTGGAGGGCTCCCGGCCGGACATCCGGGTGCCGATGCGCGAGATTCGCCTTTCGCCCACGCCCACGCGCGACGGGCTCGAGGAGAATCCGCCGGTGCTGGTCTATGACACCTCCGGCCCCTACACCGATCCGGATGCGGAGATCGATCTCGCCCGGGGGCTGCCGGCGATTCGCGAGCGCTGGATCGAGGAGCGGGACGACACCGAGGTGCTGGATGGCCCCACGTCCGCCTACGGTCGCGCGCGGCTGAGCGATCCCGAGCTGGATGCGCTTCGTTTCGCCCACCTGCGCAAGCCCCGGCGCGCCAGGGCCGGTTGCAACGTCACCCAGATGCACTACGCCCGCCAGGGCATCATTACGCCGGAGATGGAGTTCGTGGCCATCCGCGAGAACCAGCGGCGCGAGCGGCTGCGCGAGATCACGCGCCAGCATCCGGGCGAGAGTTTCGGCGCCAGCATCCCGCCGGTGATTACGCCCGAGTTCGTGCGCGACGAGGTGGCGCGCGGCCGAGCCATCATCCCGGCCAACATCAACCATCCGGAGCTGGAGCCGATGATCATCGGCCGCAACTTCCTCGTGAAGATCAACGGTAACATCGGCAACTCGGCGCTGGGCTCCTCGATCGCCGAGGAGGTCGAGAAGATGACCTGGGCCACGCGCTGGGGCGCGGACACCATCATGGATCTCTCCACCGGCAAGAACATCCATGAGACGCGCGAATGGATCATCCGCAACGCCGCCGTGCCCATCGGCACGGTGCCCATCTACCAGGCGCTGGAGAAGGTGGGCGGCGTGGCCGAGGATCTGACCTGGGAGATCTTTCGCGACACGCTCATCGAGCAGGCCGAGCAGGGCGTGGACTACTTCACGATTCACGCGGGCGTGCTGCTGCGCTACGTGCCGCTGACCGCGAAGCGGCTGGCCGGCATCGTGTCGCGCGGCGGCTCCATCATGGCCAAGTGGTGCCTGGCGCACCACAAGGAGAACTTCCTCTACACGCACTTCGAGGACATCTGCGAGATCATGAAGGCCTACGACGTTTCGTTCTCGCTGGGCGACGGCCTGCGCCCGGGCGCGATTGCCGACGCCAACGACGAGGCGCAGATGGCCGAGTTGCGCACGCTCGGGGAGCTGACAAAGGTGGCGTGGAAACATGACGTGCAGGTGATGATCGAGGGGCCGGGCCACGTGCCGATGCAGATGATCCGGCACAACATGGAAGAGGAGCTGAAGCACTGCCACGAGGCGCCGTTCTACACGCTGGGGCCGCTGACCACGGATATCGCGCCCGGCTACGACCACATCACCAGCGCCATCGGCGCCGCGCAGATTGGCTGGTACGGCTGCGCGATGCTCTGCTACGTGACGCCGAAGGAGCACCTGGGCCTGCCGAATCGAGATGACGTCAAGGCCGGGGTGATCGCCTACAAGATCGCCGCGCACGCGGCCGATCTCGCCAAGGGGCACCCCGGCGCCCAGGCGCGCGACGACGCGCTGTCCAAGGCGCGTTTCGAGTTCCGCTGGGAAGACCAGTTCAACCTCAGCCTCGATCCGGACACGGCTCGCGCCTACCACGACGAGACGCTGCCGAAGGAGTCCGCCAAGGTGGCGCACTTCTGCTCGATGTGCGGCCCGAAGTTCTGCTCGATGAAAATCACGCAGGACGTGCGCGAGTATGCCGAGCGGCAGGGTCTGGACTCGGGCGAGGCCATCGAGCGGGGGCTGAAGGAGCAGGCCGAGGCCTTCCAGCAGGGCGGAGCGGAGATCTACCGCAAGGCCTGATTGTGTTGTGCTTGATTGTGCTATGCTGATGGCAGGCAAGTCTGATTCGGACAGGCCTGCCGGCCAATCGAACCGGCTAATCGAAGGGGGGTGCATGTCAAAGCAGGCCAGGGACATCATGAATCCGAATCCGCCGTTCTGCGCGCCGGATGCGCGGCTCGGCGAGGTTGCGCGGCGCTTCGCCGACGAAGGTTTGACAGGGCTGTTGGTGCTGGACGAGGAGAAGCGCCTCTTGGGCGTCATTACCGAGTCCGACCTGATTGACCAGCAGAAGAACCTGCACCTGCCGACGGCAATGGCCATCTTCGACATGGTGATTCCCATCGGGGAGTCTCGCTTCGAGGAAGAGCTGGCGCGCATGCAGGCGATGACGGCCGCGGATCTGATGCAGACGGATGTGACCACCGTGAATGCCGATGCCGACCTTTCGGACATCGCCACCATCATGGCCGACCGGAACATTCATCACCTGCCGGTCATCGAGCATGGCGCCGTGGTGGGCCTCATCTCCAGGCATGATGTCATCAAGGCCCTGGCAGGCCGTCGGGAATAGCCGCGGGCACGAATCCTTCCTTGGAACGAGTGCTGGACAGCGAGGCGGCGACCGCCGCCTTGGCCGCCGAGTTCGCTCGGAGCCTGGAGCCGGGGGACGTGGTGGCGCTGCATGGCGAGCTGGGCGCGGGCAAGAGCGTGTTCGCGCGCGCCGCGATGCGGGCGCTGGGCGTCACGGATGAAGCGCTGCCCAGCCCCACCTTCGCCATCATCCAGGAATACGAGGGCCGGAACTGCCGCGTGGCGCACATGGACTGGTATCGGCTGGATGGCGTCGAGGAACTGGAAGCCATCGGCGTGCGCGACTACTTCCAGCCGCCCTGGATTTGCCTGGTCGAGTGGCCCGAGCGAGCCCCGGAACTGCTGCCGGACAAGGCCGTGCATCTTTTCATTGCCTGCGTTCCCGACAAGTTGGATGCGCGCGCGATCAGGATTGAGTGTTCCTGATGCTATGCCTTGCTACGTTTTTCTGCCTGGCTGGCTGGGCTCTTGCGCCGTGAACGGGCGCGCCTTCCCCGCGGCCTGAACGCAGCGGCATCGAAGGCATCCACGACAATGGCCTCGTAAACCGCCCTGGTTGCGTCCCGCAGCAGTCGTTCCTCTTCATCGTTCACCAGGTTGGCCTGCCGCAGTTCGCCAATGGCCGTTTCGTCATCCAGCGCCGAGACCACGCCGGCCTTTTGTGCGCGGCGGAGTTTCGCCAGGGTGTCCTCGGCCTGGGTGACGGCATCGAAGGCGCGCTCGATGCGCCCCAGCGGGTCGCCGGGGCGGTCGGTGACGTAAATGCCACGCGTCAGCCGCTCGCGCGTTTCGCCCGGCTCCTGGATCTGGCGCGCCAGTTGCCGGCCGAGGCGGTCGGCCGGGGGCGCGAGCCGCCGCCCGAGCGGCAGCACGATCAGGCGCAGACCCCAAGCCAGCCAGCGGTTGGGAAAGTTCCTCAGGAACCCGTCCAGCGCTTCCTGCGCCCGCCAGAGCGCGTCCTCGCAGGCCCAGTCCAGCAGCGCCCGTTCTGCCTCGGGGCGTCCGCCGGCCTCGAAATGCTTGATGGCGGCCGAGGCGATGTAGAGTTGGGCCAGCACGTCGCCCAGCCGCGCGGACAGGCTTTCCTTGCGTTTCAGCGCGCCGCCCAGCACGGCCAGCGTGACGTCGGAAACGAACGCCAGCGCCGCCGCCATCCGCCCGACATGCCGCGCGTGGCGACGGGCGGGGCCGCCCACCGTCGGCGTGGCCAGGCGCCCGTTGGACAGCGCCAGCAGCCAGGCGCGGATGGCGTTGCTGATGGCGAAGCCGGCATGCGCGAACAGCGCGCGATCGAAGCGCCGCAACGCCGCTTCCTCGTCGGCCATGCCCACGGCCTCGATTTCATCGAGCAGGTGAGGGTGGCAGCGGATCACGCCCTGGCCGAAGATGATCAGGCTGCGGGTGAGGATGTTCGCGCCTTCCACCGTGATGCTGATGGGCACGGCCTCGTAGGTGCGCGCCAGCAGGTTGCGCGGCCCCATGATGATGGCCGTGCCGCCAAAGACGTCCATCGCGTCGTTCACCATGCGCCGCATGCGCTCGGTGCAGTGATACTTGGCAATGGCGGACATCACCGAGGGCTTGTGGCCCTGATCCACGGCGTTGGCCGTCATTTCGCGCACCGCGTCCACGGCGTAGGCATTGCCGGCGATGCGGGCCAGCGCCTCGGCCACGCCTTCCATTTTGCCGATGGGAACGTGGAACTGCTCGCGCACGCGGGCGTAGCCGCCGGCGGCGCGGGAGCAGACCTTGCCCGCGCCGGCGGAGAGCGAGGGCAGCGAGATGGCGCGGCCGTCGGCCAGGCATTCCATCAGCATGCGCCAGCCCTGGCCGGCGTAATCCGGCCCGCCGATGATCCAGTCCAGCGGAATGAAGACGTCCTTGCCCCGCACCGGGCCGTTCATGAACGCCTGTTCCATCGGCAGGTGTCGCTGGCTGGTGTCCACGCCGGGGGTGTCGGTCGGAATCAGGGCCAGCGTGATGCCGAGTTCTTCCTTCTCGCCCAAGAGGTGATCAGGGTCGAAGAGCTTGAACGCCAGGCCCAGCACCGTTGCCACCGGCGCCAGCGTGATGTAGCGCTTCTCGAAGTTCAGGCGGATGCCGAGCACGTCCTTCTTGCCGTTGAACTCGCCCTTGCAGACGATGCCGGAATCGCGCATGGAGGCCGCGTCGCTGCCCGCCCAGGGACTGGTGAGCGCGAAGCACGGCACTTCCTCGCCGCGCGCCAGCCGGGGGAGGTAATGCTCCTTCTGCTCATCGGTGCCGTAGTTCATCAGGAGCTGGCCGGGGCCGAGTGAGTTCGGCACCATCACGGTGACCGCGGCCGAGGAACTGCGGCTTGCCACCTTCATCACCACCGCCGAATGGGCCTGGGCGGAGAACTCCAGTCCGCCGTAGCGCTTGGGGATGATCATGCCGAAGAATCCGTTGTCCTTGATGAACTGCCAGACCTCGGGCGGCAGGTCGTGCAACTCGTGGTTGATTTGCCAGTCGTCCAGCATGGCGCAGAGCTCTTCCACGGGGCCGTCGAGGAAGGCTTGCTCCTCCTCGCTCAGGCGCGGGGCGGGCTGATCCATGAGCACGCGCCAGTCCGGCTTGCCCGAGAAGAGCTCGGCATCCCACCATGTGTCGCCCGCCTCCAGCGCCTGGCTCTCGGTGTCGCTCATCGCGGGCATGGTCTGGCGCAGCAGCGGCAGTACGCGCCGGCTGACGAGCGCGCGCCGCCAGGCTGGCACGTTCAGCGGAACCAGCAGCAGCGCCGCCAGCATCCACGCCAGCGCCAGAAAACCCGCTGGCAGCAAGGGGCGGAGGGAGACGACGAGCAGCATGCCGGCGATGACCAGCGTCCATTGCCACAGGGCGGCGCGGAACCAGGCCAGCGCCAGCATCGCGGCAAGCATCAGAAGCAGGAACGCGGTGACGGACATGGCATCCTCCCTGGGAAGCAGAGTTTGTTGCTATTATAGACGAGCAGCCGGGCGGGAGATGACGCCGGGATGCGGCTGTCCTGGTTCAGACAGATGTGAGACATTGAGGGCAAGAGGGAGGGCCTCCATTCTTGGGGTTGAAAGACCACGAGAGAAAGGAGGCCCTGATGCGGATTATAGGGATGCCTGGGGCGATTTGT
>JALVTX010000205.1 GCA_027035825.1 Mariprofundaceae bacterium | reverse complement strand
GGATTTCTCGTTCCTCAAGGGTTTCGTCTGGACGGGCCTGGTGGCCATCATCGTGCTGGGGCTGTCGAACTACTTCTTCTTCGAATCGGGCACGCTGGCGCTGGCCACCTCGGGCATCGGCGTGGTGCTGTTCTCCGCATTCATCCTCTACGACACGTCCAGCGTGCTGCGGGAATACCCCAACGACGAATACATCGCTGCCGCGCTGACGCTGTATCTGGACGTGTTCCTGCTCTTCGAGCACCTGCTGGCATTGTTCGGCATGTTGGGAGACGAGTAACCGGCCCCGGACATTTCCATCAACATCATGAATGGCCCGGGAAACCGGGCCACAAACAAGTGTGAACAGGCCCTAGTAAGAGGCAATCAGTTCCCGGACGTCTTCCTCTGGCACGTCGTCGGCGATGAATGCATCGCCGATGCTCCGCATCAGCACGAACCGGATCGCATCGCTGATGTTCTTCTTGTCGTGTCCCATCGCGTCCAGCCATGCATCGGCGGGAAAAGCGGGAATATCCACCGGCAATCCCAGCCGTCGGTACAGCGCCACGATCCGCGTTTCCGTTCCCTCCGGCGCATGGCCCAACCGCTCCGAGAGGCGCGCCGCCATCCGCGTACCCAGCGCCACGGCCTCCCCATGCAACCAGGCTTGGTAATGCGTCATCGCCTCGATGGCATGGCCGAAGGTGTGGCCAAGGTTGAGCAATGCGCGCATGCCCTGCTCCGTTTCGTCCGCCATCACGATCTCGGCCTTGTGGCGGCAGGACTCGTAAATCAGGCGGGACATTGCGTCAGCATCCAGATTCAGCAAGGCGTCGGCCTGTTCCTCCGCGAAACGGAAGAACCCGGCATCGCGGATCAGGCCATACTTGACGGCCTCGGCCAGCCCCGCCCGCAGCTCACGCTGCGGCAGGGTGCGCAGCACCTCGGGATCGATCCACACCAGCTTCGGCTGCCAGAAGGCGCCGATCATGTTCTTGCCGTGCGGATGATTGACGGCCGTCTTGCCGCCCACGCTGGAGTCCACCTGCGCCAACAACGTGGTGGGAATCTGCACGTAGGGCACGCCGCGCCGGTAGCAGGCGGCGGCGAAACCCGCCATGTCACCCACCACGCCGCCGCCCAGGGCCAGCACCGGCTCGCGGCGGGTGAGCCGTGCCTCCATCAGCGCATCGAGGATGCGGCTCCAAGTGTCCACCGTCTTGTAGCGCTCGCCGTCGGGGAGGATGCAGGCATGCGCCTCCCAGCCCGCGCCCTTCAGGCTCTCGCGGACTCGATCCAGATACAGGGGCGCCACCACCTCGTTGCTGACCACGAGGCAGCGCGATGCTTCCGGAAACAGGCGTCGCACGGCTGCGCCCACGTCATCCAGGCATCCGGGCTGGATGTGGATGTCATAGGAGCGCGGACCGAGCTCCATGCGATAGATGTGTGCATCAGGCTTCTGGCTGGCTGTCGTCATGCGGGCATTCTGCCGCAAACCGCCGACGCATCCAGTCCGCGGCGCCATCCCCTTATCTGATAAGAAAACGGGCGGCCCGAAGGCCGCCCGCCACTCACCCAGGAGGAGGATGAGAACCCTGCCGGAGGCCAGCGCTAGCCAGCCTCCGATACCGTGCCCGTACGCCCCGTTTGTTCTTCAAGAATCCTGGGCGTCAGGAAAATCAGCAGCTCCTGCTTGCTATCCTTCCGGAAGTCCTTCTTGAACAACCAGCCCAACAGCGGGATGCGCATCAAGCCGGGGATGCCATTGTTGCTCTTCTCGCGCGTGCGCTCATAAATGCCGCCAATCACCACGGTCTCGCCGCTGGCCAGCACGATGTTCGTATCCACGGTCTTGGTGGCGATAATCGGATTGCCGCCAACCGTCGTCTTGGTCACGCTGTCCTTCTTCACCAGCACATGAAGCAGCACCCGCCTGTCCGCCGTAATCTGCGGCGTCACTTCCAGGCCAAGCGTCGCCTTTTTGAACTGCACCTGGGTGCCATTCTGGCTGACCGTGGCAAAGGGAATGTCCTGGCCCGCCTCAATGGTCGCTTTTGTCAGATTGGTCGTCACCACGCGCGGCGTGGACACAATCTTCACCTGGCCATTCGCCTCGGCGGCCGAAAGCTCCAACGCCAGATTCACCTGCCCGCCGAGATACCCGAGCGACAGGCCCAACGTGCCGCCGGGAAGGCCGCCCACGCCGATGGCCGCCGGCAAATCAACCAGGAATCCTTGCCCGCCCGTCAGCGTGGGATTGCCATTGGCGTCCACGCCGGGAACAGCCGCGCCCCCCGTCATCAACGGCGTCTTCTTGGTCATGCCGCCTCCCCAGCGAATGCCAAGATCCCGCGTGAAGTCATCCGTGGCTTCCACGATGCGGGCCGCGATGAGCACTTCCTTCTCCGGCCGGTCAATCCTGGCCACCAGCCGCTTGATATTGTTGATGGAGTCCTGCGTGTCCTTGACAATCAGGGTGTTGGTGCGCTCATCCATCATGATGCGGCCGCGCTGCGAAAGCAGGCCCATGTTCGTCTGTTCGCCCTTCTTGCCCTTGCCGCCCTTGCCGCCGCTGGCGCTGTTTTCAATCATCTTCTTCACGTCCGCCGCCTTGGCGAAGCCCAGCGTGATAAACTCGGTCACCAGCGGCTCGAGCTCCCTCGCATTCTTCATCGCTTCCAGGCGGCTCTTGCGCTCCTCGGCCAACACCTTCACCGGCGCGATGCGCAGCACGTTGCCTTGCCGTTCCTTGCCCAGACCGCGAGCGGTCAGAATCAAGTCGAGCGCCTGATCCCACGGCACGTCCACCAGGCGCATCGTCAGCTTGCCCTTGACGTCGTCGGACATGATGATGTTCAGGTTGCTGACATCCGCGATGAGCTTGAGCGCATTCTGGATGTCAATGTCCTTGAAATCGAAGCTCACCTTCTCGCCATGATAGGGCGCGGCCTCGCCGCCAGCCTCGCCGCCGGTCTTCGCCTCGGCTACATCCTCCGGCGTCAGCGTCAGCGTCAGCACGTTGCCCTGCTGGAAGGAGGACACCTCCACCTTCTCGCGCAGGCGGGCCACCACGCGCACCAGATCGCCCGCATTGTAGGCATCCACCTGCTTGACCGGCCCCGGAAAATCACGCACGTCCAGCGTTCGCTCCTGCCCCGGCGCCAGTGCCGCCTTCTTGATGTCCAGCACCAGGCGATTCTTTCCGTCATGGACATTGACCACCGGATCCGGCCTGTCCGTGCGCACGATCAGATGCGCGATGCGGTCATCCGGCTGGAAGCGCACGTCCTCCACGCGCACCACGCCAGCCTTGCGGCCGGGCGAAACGCCGCCCACGCGAACCACGAGCTCGCTCTTTCCAGTCTTGATCTGATGGCTTTCCTTGCCGCCCTTGATGAGATCCACCACCAGTCGCACGCGGCCTTTCGCCTGCCCCACGGTGACGCCCCGAATCTTCTGGGTGGCCGCCGCATAATGCTCCTTGGGCAACATCGAGGTCGCGCCCCAGAAATCCAGAATCAGGGTGCGCCCGCCGTTGGTCACGAAGGCGTCATGATTGGCGTCCATGCGCTCGCCGCGCAGCATCAGTTCCGTGGCGGCGCCAACGTCCCGGATGTCAATATCCTTGATCACGGCGCCAGCGGCGGCGCGACCGGCCGTAGAGCCGGAAGCAAAGCGCACGACCAAGTCGTTGCCCTGCTCCTCGATCTTGTATTTCAGGGCCTTCTTCATGCCCACTTCCACGCGCACGCCGCCCCCGGACGCCACCGGAAAGACGCTGCTCACGCCTTGCCCCTCCTGGTGCAGAGGCTCAACACCCTTGGCCAGCGAAGCCCTGGGGAAGCGCACCACCAGGCGCGCCGGCGCCGTCAGGTCGAACACCTCGTAGGCCATCGGCGCATCGCCGTGAATGGTCACCACGTCACCCGCCGGCGTCTTGTTCAACTCCACGCCCGTCACGCTGGCGGCCAACGCCATGACCGGGCCCGCCACCACCGCAAATATGGCGCAAAGGATGCTTGTCCAAAGCTGTTTCGTTCGATTCCATGCGTTCATTTCTGCCTCCCGGGGCCTACCGGCGTCCGCGCCGCTGGCGCGGCTTCTTCTTCGGCTCGACAAAGCGATACGTCACCGCCCTGCCCTTGACCTCCAACTGGCTCCCATTGCCCTTCAGGTTCAAGTCCATCACGTCCACGATGCGGGGCAGCTCGCCCACCCGCTTGAGAAAAGACAAGAGTTGGCGATACGTTCCCGTCACCGCGAAGTTGACCGGCACCTCGGCGTAAATCTGCTTGCGCGCCTCCGGCAACGGCTCGAAAACTGAAAATTCCAGCCCCGAATCGGTGCCCGCGCGCGTCACGCCCTCCAGCAAATCCGGAATCTGCGACTTCTTGGGCAGCATGCTCAACGCCACATGAAGCTGCTTCTTCAGCTTTGCATATTCCTTCTTTTTGCGCGGCAAATCCTTGGCCAACCTCAGATTTCGAGCCAGAATCCGCTGCTGCGTTTCAACATTCCGCTGGACACGAGCAATTTCATCCTGCATCGGCATCCAGCCGAAGTAGATGTAGGCAGCCACAAGCAGCAAGAACGTCGCCGCCAAGGCGGCGACCTTCTGCCACAGCGGCAGCGGCAGAATCGGCCGGAGCACCTCCAGCTTGCTGAGATTCAATGAATCAAACATCATGACTTCCCGCTCTTGGATTCGGCCGATACACGGGATGCCTCCACCCTCTGCATCGTCAGCGAGAACTGACGCACGGGAACGGAACCAATGGTCTTCCGCTTGATGAC
Source organism: Mariprofundaceae bacterium (assembly GCA_027035825.1). Taxonomy (GTDB): domain Bacteria; phylum Pseudomonadota; class Zetaproteobacteria; order Mariprofundales; family Mariprofundaceae; genus JALVTX01. The sequence continues at coordinate 24,250 of JALVTX010000205.1, read as the reverse complement.
CAGCAACCTCACATTCGAAAACACCGGCTGCCGATCCAGCGCACGCATGAAATTAGCAACCGCTTTGTTGCTCTCGCCCAAACCCTTCAGACTGATGGAGCCGCCTTGATCGGAAATGTTGGTCAACCAAACATTTTCGGGAATGGCCTGGGACAATGCCACCAAGGTATTCAGGCTTCGAAACCGACCTTGCTGGAGCTTGTCCACCAGCTTCAGCTTGCGCTGAACATCCGCGCGAAGTTTGTCCAGATTACGGATTTCGCCAATCTTCTTGTTCAGCTCCTGATTGCGGTGCTTGAGCTGGGCCAGCTCGTTCTCCAAACCGGAGAGCGTGGACGAGGCATAGATGTGCATGCCCAGGCTGATGACAGCCGCCAGCGCCACCACGCCAAGCGCCACGGCGACATGCTGAAGTATCTGGCGCTGCCGCAGCGCATTGCGGTAGGGAAGCAGGTTGATGCGGATCATGCGTCAAAGCTCCTGAGCGCAAGACCTACCGGCACCATCATCATCGGCCCGATGCGATCCAGGTAATCACGATCAAACTTTCGTTCATCGGCCTTGATGACCGAGAACGGATTGAGCACCCGAGCCTCGATGCCCAAACGCTGCTCCAACTCACCGGCAATGCCAGGAACCAGCGCCGTGCCGCCACTGAGAAAGATTTTCTGCACCGGATGCTCGGCATGGCTGGCCGCGTAGAAATCCAGCGAGCGAACCAATTCGGAGGTCAGGCCAACGTAGAAACTCTCCAGCGCCTCGGCCTTGATGCTGGAGAAGCTCTCCAGCTTCATCTGTTCCGCCGCCTGGTAGCCAATGCCATGAGCCTTCTGGATTTCCTCGGTCAGATTGTTGCCGCCGTAGAACTGGTCGCGAACGAAGGCCATCTTGCCATCATGCAACACATTGATGTTGATGAGGTTGGCGCCGATGTTAACCAAGGCATAGGTCTGCACGTCCTCCTCGTCCACCACGGCTTCCGGCACGCTCACCACGTCGATCTCGTCCGCCAGCAGCTCGGCCGCGTTCTCCAGCGCGAACACCGCGCAGTCCACGACCTTGGGCGTCAGCCCGGCCTCGTTGAGCACCAGTTGGTAGTCCTCCACCACTTCCCGCTTGCAGGCGGCCAGCACCACCTCCATTTGCGTGTCATCATCAGGCGCCGGGCCCAATATCTGAAAATCCAGATATACATCATCAATGTCATATGGAATGTGCTGGTCAGCCTCGAATTCAATCTGAGGCTCCAACTCGAATTCGGTCATCGTCGGTATGGTAATGGTGCGAATAATCACGGCATTGCCGGACACCACGAAGGCCACATTGCGCGTGGAGGGACGAGCCATCTCAATGGCATCCAGCAGCCCTTGGGCCACGGCCATCGAGTCAATCACGGTATTCTCCACGATGGCGTCACGGGGCAGCGGCACCACGGACATGGCCTTCAGTTCATAGCCGTGACGGGTCTTCCCAAGCTCGACCAGCTTGATGCCGGTGGAGCTGATATCCACACCCATCAAACCATCAGACCTTCCGGAGAAAATAGACACTTCCGCCCCTCGGTTTAAGTTTTACTCACACCTAGCAACGCAAGTTATCAACATAAAAAGAGAAAGTCAACAAATAAATAAGGCCGCCGACTCTCGTCGACGGCCTCGTCATTGTTCCCACGCCTTACTGGCCGTGGATTTCGCGATAGGCCTTGCTTCCAGTGGAGGTTGTCGCGGAAACAGGCATCAAGCCCGGCGCTCCGCCAGGCGTGGTGCACGGCACATATCCTGTAGCGACGGTCTCGTCCTCCATCTCCTTGGCCTTCTCTTCATGCTCCTTGGCCTTCTCTTCGTGCTCCTTGGCCTTCTCTTCATGTTCCGCAGCGGCAACGGCATCGCCGTCATCTTCCGCTTCCTTGGCCAACTCTTCCTCGTGCTCCTTGGCCTTGTCTTCCTCTTCCTTGGCCTTCTCCTCATGTTCCTTGGCAATCGTAAACGGCACGCACGCTGCGCTCGTCACGACCGTTTCGGACTCGTCTTCATGAGCCCACGCCGCATTCCCGGCACCAAGAGACAACGCAAGAAGGCCCGAAAACAAGGCCGTCCGCATCCACAAAATCTTCATCTCACACCTCCACAACTCCAGATTCGCTTGACGCTAGGCGACAGCATAGCCGCTGCCGTTTCGCGCATCAAGCATGCTGCAATGCTTGCTTTGCATCATGGCTTCATCAGTGACCCGCATCACAAGTCGAACACATTCACTGAATCAACGCGCGCACCAGACTCAACGGCCGGCCATCCACATAGCCCAAGGCATAAACGATGACGTGGTACGTCGCCACAGCCCCTGTCGCAACAATGCAACCCTTACCCGCGCCAATCCAAGCGCCTCCGCATACCGTCGAGGTCGGATCCAGTTCGAAATCGGTCACTTTATCGCCGGCGGTCAGCCAGAGCACCGCGCCATTCCTGGGGATATCCGCTCCCACGACGGGCGGGTTCTGGTGCGGCATGCCGGGCATGGACGTGGAAATGCTTCCGTCGCTTGCGATATCCAGCTTGACATAGCGAGGAAGGTTCACGCTGATGTGATGCAACACGGGATACTGCGTCACCCCGCCCACCACGGGCAAAGGCCACTTGATGGCCCGCCCCGCAAGCGGACTGTTGTCAAAATACATCACCTGCCCTCCGGTTCCGCCGATGCTCGTCGGTCCGGGATCCTTGGTTTTCCACGCCCATTCCTCCCTGTCCCCCAACCAAGGCAGCTCGCCCACATGAGTAATGGCTGAATCAAAATCCGCGTCGTTCGCCCAGGCCCAACGCATGTATTCGATGGCCGTCTCGGCATAGTAGCGCGCCTGCGCGGAGCGAGCAGCCGCAGCGCTGTCCTGCTGCGTGGCGATGGAGGACATGAACATGCCCACGCCAAGCACAGTCAGCAACGCCAGAAGCACCAGCACGGTCACCAGCACAAACCCCTCGCTTCGTTTGTTCGGCGTCATGCGCTTCCCAACCAATCGCCCTTCTTCCATCATTGATTCCTCGGGAACGTCTTGATATCCACGGTCAGGTCGCGGACGGCGCCGTCGCGGGCCTGGTATTGGCCCGTCAGCGTGATGCGCCACACGCCGCCCGCCTGGGTAACAGTCAGCCCCGTTCCCGCCTTCATGTTCCGCGCCATTTCCTGACAGCCCCCGGCCTTGTTGGGCCGATCCCAGCAAATATAGGGCGTGGGCTTGGGCGGATTGGCATTGGGGCTGGCGGCCCGCAACTGAAACGCCCCGTTGCTCGCCGCCACCGCATTGCACGCGGCGGGAAGCGGCGTGGCGGAATCCAGCGGCCGGTAAATCAGCCGCGTATTGGCGGCATCCCAGCACACGCCCCTTGCCTGACGCAACTCGGTCTCGATGATAGAGGCCGCCAACTGTAAATCCCCCAATATCTCGTTACGATTCCGGGCGTCCGACGCCTGCTTGCTGGAGTTCACGAACACCGCCGTCATGCCCGCCAGCACCACCAGGGCAATCACCATCGCCACCAGCAGCTCCACCAGCGTGAAGCCCTCCTGTCTCCTCTGGCCCGCCTGGCTCCGCATCACCCTGTCGGCCTCGGCCCATAGGCGCGGCGGGAAACGTGCGTCAGCGTCACCGTATGCGTCACGCCCTTGTGTTGCCAGGAAACGGCGACCACCTTCTCCTTGGGAAAAATCCCGAATCCGTTCTCGATCAACGAATTCGCGGCGGGCGCGGGATTGCCGCCCGCGGCCGTCCAGTTCGCGCCGGCGTCCGTGCTCTTGAAGATGCCCTCGTCCGTACCCGCATACCAGGTGCTGGCATTGTTCGGATCAATGGCCAGGGCATACGTCCTCAACCCGCCCGCGTCCAAGATTCCCGCCGTTTTTGGGCCAACGCCGTTGTCATATACACCCTTGAGCGTAGCCATCACCGGCGCGCCGGCGTGCAGCGCCAGAGCCCGCACATCCGATGCCGTGGTAAAATACGCGGTCCACGTTATCCCGCCATCGATGCTGTATCGCACGTTCGAAACGGTCCCGGCATAAACCGTATTCGGGGCCGCTCCCCGGAGAAGCGAATGAACATTCGTGGTGAACGAAGCAGGCGGTGGAGACCAACTCCCCGTGGCTGGCGGCCCCGCGGCAACCGCGCCCTTGTACACTCCCCCGTTGGTCGCCGCATACAACACGGTTGAACCCGTGGCCGGATCGGTCGCCGCGATCAAATCATTCACCGCCATGTTGGACAGATTATTGGGCGGAGCGCCATTCACCTTCGCCCATGCGCCGCCATTCACGCTGGCGAAGACTCCGCCATAAGCGCCCACGTAGATGGTGTTTGCGTTAGACGGATCAAACGCAATGGCCGTATAACGGGTGGCTGTCAGCCCCGCACTCGTGACTGGCTGCCAGATGCCGCCGATGCCCTGGTTGTTCCAAAGTCCCGAATCGGTGGCAAGATAGACGACGGCAGGGTTGCTGCCAGGCTGTTGGGCAATGGCATTCACGTTGAGATAGCCGAGCCCCGGCGCGCGCACCCAATTGGCGCCGCCATCCGTACTCTCGAACAGCCCCGCGCCATCCGTGCCCGCCCAGATATGATTGGAATTGTTCTGGTCCACCAGAATCGCCGTCACCCGCAGCCCCGGCCCGAGCCTGAAGCTGGACACCGCCCCCGCCGGCGTGGAGACCGGCGCCTTCACATCCCGCGTATTGACGGTGACGGTATAGGACACGCTGGTCAGCCCGCCCGTCGGCGCGCAGGTTAGCGTCTTTTCCCGAGGCTTGGCGGGATTGCCCGTGGAGGCCCATGCCGCGGCCGGCGAGCAGTTCGGCGTCGGCAAGGCATCCGTCGGCGAGGCGACCCAGTCCTCCATGATGCGCTTGGCAAGATTCGTCGCCCCCTCCCGCTCCCTGGCCAGCGAATCCGAATTCATCGAGCCGATGAACAACGTCCCCAGCGCCAGCGAGCCGATGAGCGCGATCATCATCGCCACCATCACCTCGATGAGCGTGAAGCCTCGCTCCCTTGTTCCGCCAACCATCATTGCGCGTATGCCCTCCCGATAACATTGACGGTAATCGTCTTGCTGGCGCCCCCGGACGACAGCGTGATGGTTCCGCTCGGCGCCGTGCCCCGGCTGGTGAACGTCAGCGCCCCCCCCGGAAAAGTGGATGCGAGCGTGACCGCTCCAAAACCCGACAAATTCACGGTCTTGTTCCGATGGGGCTGCCCGGCGCCTTGATCGAACACATACTGGTTCGTTGAAAAGACCACCGAGACGCTCCGGTTCTCGGCGATGGCCAGGTGCCGCGCCTGCTTCAGATGCGCCATCAGCGCATCGGCGGCGCTCCGCAGCGCCGTGCGCTCCCGCCACGAGGAATACGCCGGCAGCGCGATGGCCAGAATGATGCCGATGATGGCAATCACCACCATCATCTCCATCAGCGTGAAGCCGCGCTGCCCTTTTCCGCGCCCCCGCCGCGCCAGGGCTTGCCGCGGCGCTCGGAAACCCCGTAGGTTTCGGCTGATGCGATTGCTGCTCTTCACGCTCAAATCAGGCCTCGTCCTCGCCGTCTTTTCCGTGATCTGCGTCACGGGCGCATACCTCTATTTCTCCAAGGGGCTGCCGGAGCTTAGCAAGCTCTCGGACTATCGGCCACCCCTGGTCAGCCGCGTGTGGGGGCCGGATGGCCGCCTGCTGGCCGAATACGCCGACGAGCACCGCATCCTGACGCCACTGAAGGACATCCCGCAACGGGTGCGAAACGCCTTCCTCGCCGCCGAGGACGAGCACTTCTACCAGCACCCGGGCATCAACCCGGCGCGCATCCTCTCCGCCGCCATCGCGAACCTGAAAGCCGGCCACACGGTGCAGGGCGGCTCCACCATCACCCAGCAGGTGGCCAAGAACTTCCTGCTCTCGCCCAGGCGCACCTACGCGCGGAAGATTCGCGAAATCATCCTGGCCCACCGCATCGAGCAGCGATTCTCCAAGGATGAGATTCTCTACCTCTACCTGAACCAGATTTACCTGGGGCGCGGCGCCTATGGCGTGGCCAGCGCCGCCTGGCGCTATTTCCACAAGCGGCTGGACGAACTCACCCTGGCCGAGGCGGCGATGCTGGCCGGCCTGCCCAAGGCGCCCAGCGGCTACGCGCCCCACCTGCACCCCAGGCGGGCGCTGGCCCGGCGCAACACCGTGCTTCGCATGATGGAGCAAAGCGGCCTGGCCAGCCACGGGGCGGTGGCCAAGGCGCTCGCCGAACCGCTCGCCGTGGCGCCCCTGCCCGCCCCGCCGCTGAAGAACGCGTATGCCGACCGCGTGTACAAGGAACTCGTGGCCCGCTATGGCGCTCGCACCGTGCGCCGCCAGGGCCTGAATATCATGGTTCCCTACCGCGAGGCGGACGAAGACGCCGCCATCCATGCCGTGCGCGCCGGCGTCCTGGCCATCGAGCAGCGCCAGCTCTACCGTTTTCCCGTCCACCACGAGCCGGATGAATGGCCGGCGCTGCTGGCGCGCTGGAAATCCGCGCTGGAGAAGCGACTGGAGAAGCGCGGCGATGCGCCGCTGGGGGACGACGAGATCATCCCGGCGCTGGTGGAAACGGTGGAAAAGAACGGCGACCTGATGGTGAACGACGGCCTGCATCGCTGGCGGCTCAGCCGCCCCCGCTGGCAATGGGAGCCGTGGCCAGGCGCGGCGCTGTCACCTCAAAAAGCCGCCGCCGGCGAACATCCGAAAGCCAACCGCCCGCGCACGTGGATTCCCGGCGATGAAGTGTGGCTGCAAGGCGACGGCAAGGGCGGCGCGCGCCTAACCCAGAAGCCCTCGGTGGAGGCGGCGCTCTATGCCATTGACCTGGATCGCGGCACGGTGCTGGCGCAGGTCGGCGGCTTCGACTACCAGCCGGGCGGCTTCGACCGCGTCACCCAGGCCCGCCGCCAGCCCGGCTCCGCGTTCAAGCCCTTTCTCTATGCCGCGGCGATGGACGCGGGCTACACGCCGGCGTCCATCATCATGGATTCGCCGGTGGTGTTCGAAAACCTCAAGCAGGACGAGTTCTGGCGGCCGGAAAACTACCGCGACCGCTTCGCGGGCCCCGTCACGCTGCGCAACGCGCTGGAGCATTCGCGCAACCTGGTCGCCATCAAGCTGTTGCAGGACGTGGGCGTGGGCCGATTCCGCCGGGCGCTCGCCGCCTACCAGTTTGAGCGCCAGTTCCCGGCCCAGCTCGCGCTGGCCCTGGGCGCGACCGAGGTGACGCTCAAGGAACTGACGGAGTCTTATGCCGTGCTGGCTTCGGGGGGCAAGCGCTGGCGCCCGGTGGCCGTGCAGCAGGTGCAGGATCGCACCGGCCGCACGCTCCACCGTTCCGTGGCCGGGCATCGCTGCGAGGTCTGCCACGCCGATCCCGTGCTGGCGGTGAACGACGCCATGCAGCCCGCCGAACAGACGGTGGACCCGGTCAGCGCCTTTCTGGTCACCAACATGATGAAGGGCGTTATCCAGCATGGCACGGGCCGGCGGGCGCGGGCGCTCGGGCGACCGGCCGCGGGCAAGACCGGCACGACGAACAAGCAGGTGGACGCCTGGTTCATGGGCTTCACGCCGCAGGTGCTGACCGGCGTCTGGACGGGCCGGGACACGCCGCTGAGCATGGGTCGGCGCGAAACGGGCGCCCACGCGGCGCTGCCCATCTGGCTTTCGGCCATGAAGGCGTTTCATCGCGGGCGGCCGGTGCGCGATTTCACGCCGCCGCCGGGCGTGGAATGGGTGATGATCGATCCGAAGACCGGCAAGCTGCCGGGGCCGGACACCAAGCGCCCCTTCCTGGAGGCCTTCCGCGCCGGAACCGCGCCGAAGGAAGCCGAGACGACCGCGCCCGGCGGCTCGCCCGATGCCGCCACGCCGGACTTCTACGACCTGAACCCGTAAGACCCCGAACCCGTGGGGACCGTGGGGACGGCCGGAACCAGACCCGCCTCGCGGGCCCGGGATGGAAGGTAGCCTGTGATGGAAGGTGGCCCGTGTGGAAAATCAGTCGACCGGCACGATGCGCCCGCGCCGCACCCCGAAGAGCTTGAATGTCTTGCGGCCCATGCCATTCTCGTCGAACCGGACATGGCCGGTCAGGCCCGGAAAGCCGTTCTCGTCCTTCAACGCCGCCATGATGCCCTGGCCGTCCAGCCCCAGGCGACCCGCCAGCAGCGCCGCGATCAGCACGGTGTCATAACCGATGCCGGCCAGTTTCCCGGGCTGCTCGCCAGCCCAGAGGCCGCGCCAGGCTGCCGCGAAACGCCGGACATCCGGCGCATCCGAGTTCGGAAAGGGCACGTCGGAAAAGAGCGCCCGCGAGAGATAGCGCCCGCGATCGTCCAGCAGATGGCCGTCCTGCCAGCGCGAGGTTCCATACAGCGGCACGTCGCGCACATCCACATAGGCGAGCTGGCCGGCCAGCAGCGCCACCCGCCGCCCGGACAGCGCCAGGTACACGCCGTCGAAGTTCACCGGCATGCGGATCTCCATATCCGGCATGGCGATGAACAGCGACAACTCCTCGTCCAGCATCGCCAGCAGCTCCTCGTCATCGGTGCGCATCCGCATCTCGCGCAGCGCCGCGCGGTAGTCCACGCCATGGGCCGGCAGGCTCACGCGGTCGGCCACCTCGCCGCCGAGCGCCACAAAGGTCTGGGCGAAGGCATCCGCCTCGCGCCGGGCCGATGGCGTATCCGCCTCCAGCACCACCACACGGCGGCTGCCTTCGCGCCAGGCTCGCCGGGCCATGAACCCGGCCTGCGTCGGCAAGCCCAGGGCATGCACGAACAGCGCCGGCGAGCGCGACGCGAGCTCCGCCCCGCCCGCCAGCGCGATGACCGGCACATTGCTCCCCTCGGCGGCCCGCATCAGCGGCAGGATCGCCTCGGTGCAGGCCGGCAGCAGCGGCCCGATGACCACGCGCGCTTCAGCGGCCACGACCTCGCGCCAGGCATCGGCGCAGCGGGACGCATCGCCGCCCGTATCGGCGATGCGCAGCATCACCTCGTCGTCGCCCAGCGCATCCATCGCCAGGCGCATGCCGCGCAGAGCCTCGCGCCCGAAGCGGGCGTAGCGCCCCGAAAGCGGCAGCAGCACGCCGATGCGCGCCTGACGCACCTGGCCGCCGGCCCATTCCGCCGCCTGACTTGCCTCCGGGCTGCCCGGGAAGTCCGCCGCCAGCCAGTCGGCAATGGTTCGCACCGCCGCCATGTCGCCGGTCATCAATCGCATGCGCGCCGCGTGCAACAGGAAACGCCGGCCAAGCTCCTTCGGGAGCAGGCCGCCCGAGAGCATCCCTTCCCCGCGCAAAAGCTCCATCAACGTCAGCGAAGCCCGCGCCGCCGCCTCGCGCAGCCACGCCTCGCGCTGATCGTCCGGGAAGAATGGCTTCCCGGCCATTTCCAGGAACCAGCGCGCCGCCGCCTCATCAGCCGAGCGCCGCGCCGCGGCCGAACCCAGCGCCGCCGCGTGGTCGGCCACCTCGCGCGTCAGCTTCGGATGCGCCAGCGCCGCCCGCGCCTCGCGCAGCACGGCCGCGTCGTCCTGGCGGGCCTCGGCCCATTGCGCCAGCCACAGGCGCAGGTAAGGAACCAGGGGTTCGTCGGGATAGGCCGCAAGCAGGCTCGCAGCCTCGGCGGGCGCGCGTTCGTCTCCGGCCAGCAGCATCAATTGCACGCGCCGGAACCGCGCCTCGACCGCCAGCGAGGGCTCGGCCTCGGCCGCCAGCCTCGTCAGGCCCTCGATGGCGCCGGCCATGTCGCCGCCCTCCAGCGCCTGGCGCACCAGCGCGCCCACCTCCGGGGACATGGCCGGAACGGGCGCCAGCCTCGGCGCGGCGGATTCCTGGACGCCCTGGGCCGGCCGCGCGGGCCCCGCGGGCGCGGAAGGCTTCTTCGGCGCGCAGCCCGCGGCCAGCAGCAGCGTGGCCGCCAGCATCGCCGTTGCGGCCAGGCCCCGCGCGCGATAACGTCGCCCGAACATGAGCATGAGGAACATGAACGCGCAGCCTAATGACAAGCCCGCGGGCGGCCAACTGTTCGTTGTCGCCACGCCCATCGGCAACCTGGAGGACATCAGCCTCCGCGCCATTCGCGTCCTGCGCGAGGCCGACCTGATTGCCGCCGAGGACACGCGCACCAGCCGCAAGCTATGCCAGCGCCACGGCATCGACACCCCGATGACCCCCCTGCACGAGCACAACGAGGCGAAGGCGGCAAGCGGCCTGCTGGCGCGGCTGGAAGAGGGCTGGCGCATCGCGCTGATCTCGGATGCGGGCACGCCGCTGGTGAGCGACCCGGGCTTCCCGCTGGTGCGCGAGGCCCGCCGGCGGGGCATCCCCGTCATCCCGATCCCGGGGCCGAGCAGCCCCATTGCCGCCCTTTCGGCCAGCGGCCTTCCGGCGGAGCGCTTCATGTTCCAGGGATTTCTGCCGCGCTCGGGACGGGCGCGCGCCGAGCGCCTGGCCGAAATCGCCACTGCCCGCGTCACGCAGGTTTTGCTGGAATCGCCGCGCCGGCTGGCCCGAACGCTGGACGAACTGCTGGATGCCTGCGGCCCCACGCGCGAGGCGTGCCTGGCGCGCGAAATCACCAAGCTGCACGAAACCTTCATCACCGGCACGCTGGCGCATATCCGTGAGGCTTCCCAAGGCGGCGTGCGCGGCGAAATCGTGCTGCTCGTCGCGCCCGCGCCAGCAGCTCCGGAAGACAACGTGAGCGACACGACCATCATGGAACGGCTGCGCGAGCCGGATGCCGCCGCCCTGCCGCCCGGCGCGCGCGCCAGGCTCGTGGCCGCAGCGCTGGGCGTGCCCCGCGACCGCGTCTATGCCCTGCTGGCGCGGATGGATTGAAAGGAATGAAGCAGGCATGAGCACCGCCGCCGGACGCGAGGCCGAGGAACAGGCGGCGCGGTTTCTCTCCCGCCGGGGCTGGCGGGTGCTGGATCGCAACGTTCGCGGCGGCCGGGGCGAGCTGGACATCGTGGCCCGCAAGGGGGAGATGCTGGCCTTCATCGAGGTCAAGCGCCGCGACCGGCGCGAGGACGGCCTGCTCGCCGTGCACGCGGACAAGCAGGCCCGGTTGCGCTCGGCGGCCCAGGCGTGGCTGGCGCGCCACCCCGATTGCGCCGCCCTGCCCTGCCGATTCGATCTCATCCTCGTGCGTCCGGGCCGCTTTCGGGCGCGCATCGAGCACCTGACGGACGCGTTCCGCTAGCGTCGCCCCGAGCCCTTGTCGCGGGCATTGTGAAAGCCCCGCCGAGCCGACAGGATACGGCCATGCGCGAACAGGCGGACGACATCATCCAGCGAGCCTTCAGCGAGGGCGTGGAGCTGCGGCGGCAATGCGCCCAGACCCTGGCGGGGCCCCTGGCGCAGACGGCAGCGCTGATGGGCGAGACGCTGAAGGCCGGCGGCAAGATTCTGGCCTGCGGCAATGGCGGCTCGGCCGCCGACGCGCAGCATTTCGCGGCCGAACTGGTCAACCGCTTCGAAATCAACCGCCGGGGCCTGCCCGCCATCGCGCTCACGCACGACGCCTCGGTCATCACCAGCATCGCCAACGACATGAGCTTCGATGACGTGTTCGCGCGGCAGGTGGAGGCCTTGGGCCGGCCCGGCGACATGCTGCTTGCCATCTCCACCAGCGGCGGCTCCCCCAACGTGCTGCGCGCCGCCGCCGCCGCCGGCCGCCTCGGCATGACGGTGGTAGCGCTCACAGGCCGGGATGGCGGAACGCTCGCCGCGCTGCCGGAGGTGACGCTGACGCTGAACATCGCGCATGATTCGACGCCGCGCATCCAGGAAATGCACATCACCTGCCTGCACATCCTGTGCAGCCTGATCGACCGGGAATTCAACGAGGGAGGGCGCTCATGAACCTGAAGCCGCTGCCGTTCAACCGGCTGAAAACCACGCCGCTGGCCAAGCGCCGCACCGACGCCGAGGACGCCGACTTCGGATCCCCGTTCCGCGCCGGCGGCTCCTTCGGCGACTTCCTGTGCTCGCTGCCCGGCATCGGCTCGGCACGCGACTTGGTGGACTTGCGCGACGCCATCATTTCCGCCCGGCGGCGCGACAAGGGCGTGGTGCTGGGCTGTGGCGGCCACGTGATGGACGCGGGGCTGTCGCCGCTGATCGTGCGCATGATGGAGGAGCGCGTCATCACCGGCGTGGCGATGACGGGCGCGGCGCTGTTGCAGGATGTCGAGGTCGCGCTCTCCGGCCATACGCTGACCTCCTACGAACGCGACGCCGACAGCGATTACCGCGTCACCGAGGAAACCACAGGTCTCATCAACGAAGCCGTCAACTTCGGCGCCATCGAGGGCTGGGGCATCGGCAAGAGCGTGGGCGAGAAGCTCGTGGACGAAGAGCCGGAGCACCTCGATCGCAGCATCGTCGCCACCGCCACGCGCCATGGCATTCCGCTCACCGTCCACCCCGCCATCGGCGCGGACGCCTTCAACCTGCATCCAGCCACCCATGGCGAATCGCTGGGCGCGGCGGGGCTGATGGATTTCCGGTTGCTGGCGGCGATGCTCGCGGCATCCAGCGGCGGTGTCGTGCTGGGCGTGGCATCCGCGGTGCTGCCGCGCGTGCTCATCCAGGCCGCCGATGCGGCACGCAACCTGGGCCGCAAGGTGGAGAACCTGACCTGCGCCATCGTGGATCCGGCGGCCAGCGCCACGGCCGTGGCCGACATGGCGGACCGCCTGTCCCAGCCGGGTGGTCGCGGCATCTGGCTGCCAGCACCGGACGAGCTGGCCTTGCCGCTGCTCTTCGCCGCAGTGCAGGATGCGCTGGGCGGCGATCAATGAGCGAACAACACGAACCCAACTGGAACCGGCGGGAGGAACGACCGCCCATTCTTCAATTCCTGCTACTGGCCCTGGCCTGCGCCGCGCTGGCGTGGATTCTGGCCGGGCGCTGAGGTATCGGAGGTTGCGGGTGACAAGACGTGAACCATGGATGCGACTCATGCTGGCGGCAACGCTTCTGGCCACATCCGGCGCGCTGACCGGCTGCCTGGCCACCACCATCGTGGCCGGCGCCGGCGCGGCCGCCAGCGTCGCCCACGACGAACGCTCGCTCGGCACGCGCATCGACGATGCCGCCATCGCGGCCAAGATCGATGCCCGCCTCATCGCCGAGGAGGACTTGCCGTCGCGCTGGATCAGCGCCGAGGTCATCGAGGGCAACGTGCTGCTCACTGGCCACCTGCCGCGCCAGGATCAAATCGACCGCGCCATCCAGATCTGCCGCGACACCAGGGGCGTGCGCTCGGTGCGCTCGGAAATCAAGCTGGGCGCGCCCAGGGCCAAGCGGCTGATCGCGGACACCACCATCACCACCAACGTCAAGCGCAAGCTGTTCAACGACAAGGAGGTGTCGGGCTTCACCGTGCACGTGGAAACGGTGGACGGCAAGGTCTACCTGCAAGGCATCGTGAACAACGAATTGCAGCGTCAGCGCGCGGCCACGCTGGCCCGCTCGGTGGAAGGCGTCACCAGCGTGGTCAACATGCTCCGCGTGCGGCGATGACCCGGGGAGCCACCCCGCCGGCGGAGGCGCTGGCGCGCATCCGCGGGTGGCGCGAGGCCGAGGAAGGCGATGGCGGCTTCCGCCTCGTCTTCACCAATGGCTGCTTCGACCTGTTGCACCCGGGGCACGTGGACTACCTGGAGCGCGCCCGCGCACTGGGCGATGCGCTCGTCGTGGGGCTGAACGACGATGCCTCCATCCGCCGCCTCAAGGGGCGCGGCCGGCCGGTCAATCCGCTGGCGGATCGCGCGCGCATGCTGGCGGCGCTGCGGGCCGTGGACATGGTCGTCCCCTTCTCCGAGGACACGCCGCTGGAACTCATTCGACGGCTTGAGCCCGACGTGCTGGTCAAGGGCGGCGATTACCGGATCGAGGAGATTGTCGGCGCGCGCGAGGTGCAAGCGCGCGGCGGCGAGGTGGTCGTGATGCCCTTCCTCGAGGGATATTCCACCACCGCCCTGATCGAACGCATCCGCGCCCTTCCGCCCGCCTGAGAGGCCCCATGCCATCGCTCACCATTGTCGCGGACGCCCACATCATGGCGGCGGAATCGGCCTTCGCGCGCCTGCCGGGGTTCGACGTGACGCTGCGGCTCGTGGAAGCCGCGGACATCACGCCGCAAGCCGTGCGCGACGCCGACGTGCTGATCACGCGCTCGTCCACGCGCGTGGACGAGCGGCTCCTGGCCGGCTCGCGCGTCCGCTTCGCCGCCACCGCCACCATCGGCGACGACCACTGCGACAAGGCATGGCTCGCCGCGCACGATATCGCCTTCGCCAACGCCGCCGGCAGCTCCACCGGCTCGGTGGTCGAATACATGACCACCCTGCTGCTGGAGCTCCATCGCCAGGGTCGGATCCGCATCCCCGAAACCTGTATCGGCATCATCGGCGCCGGGCGCATCGGCGACCGCGTGGCCCGCGTCTGTCGCGCGATGGGCATGCGCGTGCTCGTCAACGACCCGCCGCGCGCCCGCCGCGAGGGCCCGGAAGGCTTCCATCGGCTCGCGCATCTGCTGGAGGGCGCGGACGTGCTGAGCCTGCACACGCCGCTGACGCGGGAAGGCCCCGACGCCACGCGCCACCTGCTGAACGCCGAACGGCTGGCGGCCTTTCGCGGCGTCGGCGTGCTCAATGCCGCGCGCGGAGGCTGCGTGGACAACGCCGCCTTGCAGGACTGGCTGGAGGCGGATTCACGCCGCTTCGCGGCGCTGGACTGCTGGGAGCATGAGCCGGCCCCCGATCCCGCCCTGGTTACGCACGCGCGCATGGCCATCGCCACCCCGCACATCGCCGGCCATTCGCTGGACGGCAAGCTGGCCAACACCTGGTTCGTCTACCGCGCGCTGTGCCGCTGGCTGGGTGTTGCGCCCGACTGGCGACCGGAAACGGCCCTGCCCCCCGATCCCGAGCCCGTTCGCATTCCCGCGACCGGCGACCCGTGGCGCGACCTGCACGCCGCGGCCACCGCGCGCTACGACATCCGCGCCGACGATGCGGCGATGCGCGCCTGGCAGGGCCAGGTCGCGGACGTCCGCGCCACCGCCTTCACCCGTTACCGCCGCCACTATCCGCCTCGCCGGGCCTGGGAGCGCGCGCCCGTCCGCCTCGAGGCGCGTGATCCTTCGCTCACTGCCATGGCCCGCGCGCTGGGCCTGCGCCTGAGCTAGAATGCGGACATGAACGACCGCAAACCGCCCTGCAACCGACTGGTGTGGATGGATCTGGAAATGACGGGCCTGGACCCAGACACAGACACCATCCTGGAGATCGCCACCATCATCACCGATTCCGACCTGAACATCGTGGCCGAAGGCCCGAACCTCGTCATTCATCACGACGCCGAGGCGCTGGCGCGCATGGGCGAGTGGTGCCGCGCGCACCACGGCGCCTCTGGGCTGTCCGCCCGGGCGCTGGCCTCCAGGATGACGCTGCGCGAGGCCGAGCAGCGCACGCTGGCCTTCATCCGGGAGCATGCGCCGGAACGCGAAGCGCCCCTGTGCGGCAACTCCATCCACCAGGATCGGCGCTTCCTGGCCCGCCACATGCCGGCCATCGACGCCTGGCTGCACTACCGGATGATCGATGTCAGCACCATCAAGGAACTGGTGCGCCGCTGGTACCCGGCGCTTCCCATCCCGGCCAAGCAGTCCGAACACCTGGCGCTGGCCGACATCCGCGAATCCATCGAGGAACTGCGCTACTACCGGCAGCGCGTGTTCATCCCGCCGGACGGGAATGCGCAAACGTGACGGACGTCACATGCCGCCGCCGCACGACCGCGCACGCTTTCTTATTCCACTGTTGTTAGATACAAGGAGTTTCGCCATGCGCATGCCGACACTGAACATCATCGCCCTCCTGACGGGACTGCTGGCATTCGGCCTGACTACGCCCATGGCCGGCGCCGCGACGCTGGAAGAGGCCAAGCAGGCCATCGAGAATGCCCGGCAGCTGCGGGCCGGGGAATTCGCGCCCGAGCACCTGAATGACGCCCGCGAGGCATTGGCCGATGCGGAGAAGATGCTGCGCAAGGGCGAATCCGCCGCTGACGTGCGCCGCAAGCTGGACGAGGCGGAAATCAACGCCCGCGAGGCGGCCAGGATTTCCCAGGCGTTCAGCCAACGCTTCCACGACCTGGTCGAGGCGCGCGATCGCATGCAAATGGCCGACAGCAAGAAGTTCCGCGCCGACCTGGCCAAGCGCGCCGAGGATGATTTCGCCCGCGTGGTGGATGCGTTCGAGAACGGCCACGAGCGCAAGGCCGAGGGCGCGGCCAAGATGGCCCGCAACACCATTCACGCGGCCGAGGTCGTCGCCGCGCGCGAGCAGATTGCCAAGCCCCTGTCCCGCGCCATTTCCGGGGCGCGCAAGCTGGACGCCCGTCGCTACGCGCCCAAGGCCATGACCGAGGCCGTCAAGTCGCTGCACTTGGTCGAGCGCATCATCCGCGAAACGCCGAACGAGCAGACCCGCGCCTGGTCCATCGCGCGGCGCGGCCAGATCCAGGCCCGGCGCGCCACCCGCATCGCCGCCTTCGGCAAGAAGTTCAGCAAGGACCCGGCCGCCATCGAAACCTGGGTGGATGCACAGGACAACCGCATGCGGATGCTGGGCGAGGTGCTGGGCGTGGAGCTGAACCGCGGCCAGACGCCTGAGGAACAGCTGACCCTGCTCCAGCAGGCCGCGCAGGACATGCAGCAGAGCCACAAGGCCCAGATGGATGACGCCGAGAAGGCCATTCGCGAACTCTCCGAGAAACTCTCGAAGTACGAAGCCCAGTACAAGAGTGACCTGGCGGCGCTGGGCGAGATTCGTCGCAAGCTCCAGCTCAAGCGCGATGCCGAGGCCAAGATCAAGCGGCTGACCAAACTGTTCAAGCCGAGCGACGTGGACATCCTGCTCACGCCGGATGCGGACGTGATCCTGCGTCTGAAGGCGCTGAACTTCCGCAGCGGCAGCGCGGTGATCCCGCCCGCCGCCTACCCGGTGCTGGATCACGTACTGGAGTCCATCGCGCTGTTCAAGGGCCGCAACGTCCGCATCGAGGGGCACACGGACTTCATCGGCAGCAGCGCCTACAACCAGGAGCTCTCCGAGCGTCGCGCGCAGGCGGTGCGCGAATACATCCGCTCGCGCCTGGAGCAGTCGGACGTGGACATCAGCGCCGTGGGCTACGGCGAGAACAAGCCCATTGCCAACAACGAGACGGCCGAGGGCCGCGCCCGCAACCGGCGCATCGACATCGTGCTGCTGGCGCCGCGGAGCTGAACGCTCCCGGCGCCCCGCCGCCCCGAACTGGAAGCGCCTGGCGTTTTGCTCTATATAAAGGGTGAGACCATCCAATCCAACGCCAAGGAGGTGCATCCATGTTCCTGAAAGACTCGCAAACCGGAGACCTGGTCGAAGTGCTTGATCCGAAGGAGATGTTCAATCCGGCATCGCCGACCATGAAGGTGCGTTATCAGGCGGGAGAAGACCTGGGCGACCCGGTGGAGGTGGAAAAGACGCGACTGGAGTTCCCCTCCGGCGAGCCGCTGCCCAAGTGCTGGGTGGACATGCACTATCGCGTCAAGTTCTGACCAACGATTGAGCTGCCGGCGAAGCAAGGAATCCGGACACTGGTTCCGCGCCGCGCGGATGAGGCGCACGGCTTTTTGCCGGCTGGACGAGCAACCCTCAAAACCGCTTGCATCCTCCGCGCTTTGACAGAATAATCCGCCCTCCTCGCGGGCAAGGCGCGGCCAGGTAGCTCAGTTGGTAGAGCAGAGGACTGAAAATCCTCGTGTCGGCGGTTCGATTCCGTCCCTGGCCACCATCTCCCTTCCTCGAACCGCGACCCGCTTTCATATTCTTCGCCCAACCAATAGCCATGGTTCCTTGGCCCGTCTGGCCCGCGACAGACCATCCAAACGAGCGAAACCGTGCCGCAGCAGCAAGAAAATGCCCCGGCCATCAAGCATGGCCGGGGCATTCAGTGTGGCGTCCCCAAGGGGATTCGAACCCCTGTTGCCGCCGTGAAAGGGCGGTGTCCTAGGCCGACTAGACGATGGGGACCCGGGTGCGAAGGCGGCGCAGAATATACGAACGCCGCCCCCGATTCAAACGCCGATTGTCGCCGCCGATCCAGGCTAGGACGTATGCCCGTCCTCGAAATGGAATTCGTACCAGACCGCCGCCAGCACGCCCAGCGCACAGGCCAGCAGCACGCCCAGAATCCACGCAAAATACCACATGCCCGCCTCCTAGTAGGTTCCGTATTCGTTCTTGTTCACGTCGCTTTCATGCACCGGCCCGCGCAGCACGCGGAACACCCAGCTCGTGTAGGCCAGGATGATGGGCACGAACACCACGGCCGCGGCCGTCATCCATTCCAGCGTGTGCTGGCTGGCGGCCGCGCTCCACAGGGTGAGCGAGTGATCCGGCCGCGTGCTCGACGGCAGCAGGAAGGGGAAGGCGGCGAAGCCCGCCGTCGCAATCACGCCCGCGACCGACACACCAGAGAAGAACAGCGCCGCCAGCGGGTACCAGGCCAGCCACGCGGCCAGCGCCGCGCCCGCCATCGCCGCCGCCGGCGCGGCCCACATCCACGGATGCGCCGCGAAGTTGTGCATCCAGGCGCCGGCCTCGCGCGTCACGTGCTGCATCAACGGCGTCACCGCCTGGTTCGCCGCCAGCGGCCCGTGCAGCACGTAGCCGTCCAGGCCCTTGGCCACCCACAGGCCACCCAGCGCCAGCAGCACGATGAGCGCCACGGCCAGCCGCCGCATCCAGGTCAGCGCGCGCACCTGCAACTCGCCCACCGTCTTCAGGTTCACGAAGGCCGCGCCATGCATGCACAGCATCACCAGCGAGACGACGCCCGCGAACAGCGCGAACGGGGTCACCGCGTCCAGCACGCCGCCATCCATGACCACGCGCATGTCGGCATCGAAGTGATAGGGAATGCCGCCCAGGATCAAGCCGAAGGCCACGCCGAAGACGATGGCCGGCAGCGCCCCGCCGGCAACCAGCGCCCAGTCCCAGAAATTGCGCCAGCGCGCATCGTTCACCTTGGCGCGGTATTCAAAGCCGGTGGGCCGGAAGAACAACGCGAACAGCGCCGCCAGCATGGCCGGGTACAGGGCCGAGAAGGCCGTGGCGTAGGCCAGCGGCATGGCCGCGAACACCGCGCCCGCGCCAAGAATCAGCCACACCTGGTTGCCGTCCCAGGTCGGCGCCACCACGTTCACCAGCACCTTGCGCTCGGCGTCCGTCCGGCCCAGCACGCGCAGCATCGCGCCCACGCCGAGATCGAAGCCGCCGGTGACGCCGAATCCCGCCAGCAGCACCCCCAGCAGGGCCCACCAGATGAGTCTCAGGGTATCGTAATCCAGCATGTCCGCCTCCTGTTGTTGCCGTCGTTAGTGGGCGCGCAGGGCGTCCGGCCCCTTGCGCGCGTATTTCACCATCAGGTACATCTCCACCGCCGTCAGTCCGGCGTAGAACAGCACGAAGGCGACGAGGCTCGCGGTCACCTGGCCGGCGCTGAGGCTGGAGGCCGACAGCGACGTGGGCAGGATGCCGCTGATCGTCCACGGCTGGCGGCCGTACTCGGCCACGAACCAGCCCAGCTCCGCCGCGATCCACGGCAGCGGCAGCGCCAGGATCGCCGCCCACAGCAACCAGCGCTTGTCCATAAAGTTGTTGCGCCAGACGCCCCAGCCGGCGGCCAGGAACAACAGCAACAGCGCAAAGCCGCAGGCCACCATGATGCGGAAGGTGAAGAACAGCGGCGCCACATGCGGCACCGAGTGCAGCGCCGCCTGATGAATCTGCGCCGGCGTGGCGTCCACGATGTTCGGCGCGTACGCCTTGAGCAGCAGGCCGTAGCCGAGATCCGCCTGGTAGCGGGCGAATTCCGCCCTCGCCGTTTCGTCATGCGGATGCTTCCTCAGCTCCGCCAGCGCCGCCACCGCGTGCATGCCGCGCCGGATGCGCGCCTCGTTGCGGGCGATGATGTCCTTCAGCCCGTCCACCGGCTCGTCCACCGAGCGCGTGGCAATCAGGCCCAGCAGCCACGGGATGCGAATGGCATGTTCGGTTTCCATCTTCTCCTGGTTGGGAATGCCGAACAGCGTGAAGCTGGCCGGGGGCCTGGCGGTCTCCCACTCGGCCTCGATGGCCGCCAGCTTCGCCTTCTGCACGTCGCCCACCGTGTAGCCGGATTCATCGCCCAGCACGATGGCCGAGCTGATGGCCGCAAGCCCGAACCCGGCCGCCACCGCGAACGAACGCTTGGCGAATTCCACGTGCCGCCCGCGCAGCAGGTACCACGCGCTGATGGCCAGCACGAACACGCTGCCGACCGTGTAGCCGGCGCTCACCGTGTGCACGAACTTGGCCTGGGCCACCGGGTTGAACAGCATGGCGGTGAAGCTTTCCATCTCCATGCGCATCGTCTCCGGGTTGAAGTGCGCGCCTACCGGGTTCTGCATCCAGCCGTTGGCAATCAGAATCCACAGTGCCGAGAAGTTCGAGCCAATGGCGACGAGGAAGGTCACCAGCAGGTGCTGGTACTTGGTCAGCCGCTTCCAGCCGACGAAGAACAGGCCCACGAACGTGGATTCGAGGAAGAAGGCCATCATGCCCTCGATGGCCAGCGGGGCGCCGAAGATGTCGCCCACGTAGTGCGAGTAGTAGGCCCAGTTGGTGCCGAACTGGAACTCCATCGTCAGCCCCGTGGCCACGCCCATCGCGAAGTTGATGCCGAAGAGCTTGCCCCAGAACTGCGTCATTTGCTTGTAGATTTCCTTGCCCGTAATCACGTACACCGTCTCCATGATGACGAGCAGGAAACTCAGCCCCAGCGTCAGCGGCACGAAGATGAAGTGAATCAGGGCCGTGAACGCGAATTGGAGTCGGGAAACATCCACCAGCATGTCGGTCATGGTCGTCCTCCGTCGTGAGCGCCATTCGGTGCGAATCGGGATGGCGCGTGTTGATGATTCGTCGCGGGGTGCATGTCCGCGGGCGCGAGCCAGTCCCCCAGGCCGCCCACCTTCGCGGGAGCGGAGAAGAACAGCCACCAGATCAAGGCCAGCAGCAGCGCCTTGGCCAGCATGATCCAGGAAACCTCGCGCCAGAGATCAGACATGGTTGTGTATTATTATATCCTCATATTATATGTCAATCATTTTATTCCCGGCGCATTTCGCCGATAGATGGAGGAGCAGCAAGCATCGGGCCAACCTGGTTCTCTGCATGGCCCGCGTTTTGCTTGTTGTCAGGGGAAGCTTTACCTGCAACGGCCCGATAAAGGAACCAAAGGAGGAACACATGGCCCAGACCGCGCTTCAGACCATTCCCGCCAACAACGAACCCGGGGAGGCGCCCTCGCGGGACGCCATCATCGAGTTGTTCAACCACATCGTGCAGGGGGACTTCACCTGGCGCGCGCCGGGCGACGATATCTTGACGCAACATGCCAACAAACTGGCGGACTGGCTGGAGCGGAGTCAACTCAAGCAGCTTGATGACGTGGTGGGCCTGACGATGGGCGCCTTCGAGACCACCATCGCCATGGGTCGGCTGGGTCAGGACGTGGCCACGCTGGACCAGAATGCTGCCGCGATGGCCGCGGCCAGCGAGGAAATGAGCGCCAACGTGGCTCATGTAGCCGAACGCATTGACGAGGTCAATGCCAGCATCGCCTCCGCGAACCAGCAAAGCCACGACGCGGTCGGGGCGGTCAACCACGCCTCGGAGGCGATGGCCACCATCAACCAGCGCGTGAGTGATGCCAGCCAGCGCGTGGATGCGCTGTCGCAGGCCTCACAGGAGATCGGCGGCATCCTGACCACCATTCAGAAGATTTCCGACCAGACGAACCTGCTGGCGCTGAATGCCACCATCGAGGCCGCGCGCGCCGGCGAGGCGGGCCGCGGCTTCGCGGTCGTGGCCAGCGAGGTCAAGCAGCTCTCGCAGCAGACCAAGCAGGCCACGGAGGAGATCGTGGCCAAGATCGGCCGCATCCAGGAGGACGTTCGCGCCATCTCGGAGGCCACGCGCGGCATCACGGAGGCCGTGCAGGACGGCAATCAGGAAATGGGCACGGTGGAGGCCCGCATCCGCGAGGTGCAGGCGGCGGTGGAAACCATCACCGCCGAGATCGGCCAGATCACCCAGGCCACGCAGGATCAGGCCGACGCCTCCCGCGAGGTGGCGCGCTCGGTGGGCGAAACCGCGAGCATGGTGACCAACATCCGCGAGGCCGTGGACGTGACGCTGGGCGCGGCCGACGAAATGGAGCAGAAGCTCACCGGCGAACTGGCCGAGTTCGCCAAGTCGAAGATGCGCGGCGCGGTGCTGCGCCTCGCCAAGTCCGACCACGTGCTGTGGAAGAAGCGGCTCATCAACATGATTCTCGACCGGGGCGAGATCGAGCTGTCCACCGTGGCCAGCCACGAAAGCTGCCGCCTCGGCAAGTGGTATTACAGCGAGGGGCGGAAAATCTATGGCCATGTGCCCGCCTTCACGCGGCTGGAGCCGGTGCACGAACAGGTGCACACGCTGGGCCGGCGCGCGGTGGAGCGCTACAACAGCGGCGACAAGAAGGGCGCCATTGCCGACGTGGAGGCCATCGCGCCGCTCTCCGAGCAGGTGGTGGGCATGCTCGATGAATTGATCGCGGGAGAGGGCTGAGCCAGAGATCGGCCCATTCCAGGAGATCCGCTCCCGGGAAGACTGGATCAGGCGGGAGGCGCGCCCTCCCCGCCCGAGGCGCGGCAGGCCGGGCAGAGACCCAGCCAGACGCGGCGCACGCCGGTAAGCTTCCAGCCCGCAGGCCAGCCCGAAGCGCCCTCCTCCGGTGGCCGCGGGCACGACCCGGAAGTATCTCCGGCAGCGGGCACATCCTCGATCGCGCCGCAGCTCTCGCAGCAGGCGTGGTCGTGCGGCGTCGTGTTGCTGTCAAAGACGGTCACGCCGCCCACCTCCAGCCGCTGCAACAGCCCCTGGGCCTCGAACTGTCCCAACGTCTGGTAAACGGTGTTCATCGAAATCGCCGGATGGGTCTTCCGCAAGGCCTCCCAGACCGCGCGCGCGGTCACGTGCACCGGGCGCGACAGCACCATGCCGCCCACGGCCAGCCGCTGCGGCGTGGCCCGCAGCCCGTGGTTACGCAAGATGCGCTGAATGACGTTCACGCCCCGATGCCCGGCTTTCATAGTCAGGATTGTCTCCTAATCAGGAATGATTGACAAGTAGGAAATTTCGTCTAAAGTGGGAAGGGCCTGTTCATACTGATTTGGACGGTGTCGCTGCCGCCCGAAATGCGGTCAATCAAGGCGCGAGGCGCGGCGCATGGTGATCCCATGCGCAAGCCGAGCAACGCCGAGTGGGCGCATTTCGGGTGCAGCCCGAAGGGACTTGGCCATGATTCCGCCTCGCGGCGTTATCGCTTGCTCGCGTGCCGCACAGGGCACGCCACGCGCGCGATGCCTTGCGAGACCGAAATCATGGCCGAAGTCGCCGCCATCCAAATCAGTATGAACAGGCCCTAATAGGAATCATTCCTGACTGGGAGGTCGTCATGCCAATTTACTATTTACCCCGATTCACCGCCATGCTCGCGCCCGTCGTGCTGGCCGTGGGCCTGCTCGCGCCCGTTGCGCAGGCCGAGGACTTGTCCGAATGGAAGCTGCCGCCCGTGCCCGTGCCGGCGGACAACCCGCAAAGCCAGGCCAAGGTGAAGCTCGGCCACATGCTCGCATTCGACACCCGCCTGTCGAAAAACAATTCCATCAGCTGCGCCGGATGCCACCTGCCGTTTGCCGGCGGCGGCGGCCACACCCCGCGCGCCTTCGGCCAGGGCGGCGAGCTGGGCCGCTGGGCGCCCTCGTGGATCAACGCCGCCTACTACACCTCGCTGTTCTGGGACGGCCGCGCGGCCTCGCTGGAGGAGCAGACCGGCGCCCTGCCCGGCCACATGGGGCCGATTTCCGCGCCCGGCGAGATGGGCGGCGACGTGGACGCCATCGTCAAGAAACTGAACGCCATTCCGGGCTACAAGCAGGCCTTCAAGGCAGCCTTCGGCGAGGGCGCAACGCGCCAGAACATCGCCAAGGCCATCGCCGCCTACGAGCGCACGCTGATTGCGCGCAACGCGCCGTTCC
>JALVTX010000204.1 GCA_027035825.1 Mariprofundaceae bacterium | reverse complement strand
GGGGGCCATCTTCGCTGGCTGCGCGATGTTCCCCGTTGCGATTCCAATCCCATCGGCCTGGGCACGGATGGCGATCGCCTGGTGGCGGTGACCGAGGCGACGATCCTCTGGTTCAGCCTGAAACACGGCGGGCTGTTGGCTTCGGCTCCGTTACCCGCACCGAAAGTCGAACATTCGGTGACGCTGCACTGGCGCGAGGCCAGCGTGGGCCATGGCGAGCTGGCGGTGGGCGGCGTGTTCCGGGGCGAGGCCGACCTGCTGGGCCGGCATCTGAACCAAGCCGGGGCTTCGGTGGTGATCGCAAGACTGCCGCTGGAGGTGAAGTCCCATGAATGAACAGGTCATGACAAGCAGTCTGGACGAATGGCTGGCATCCCGCACCGGCCGCTGGGTCGAAATCGTCCTGCTTGCGGCCCTGCTGCCCAATCCAGTGGCCTCCGGGGCCGTGGGGAGACCGTCCTTCGGTTTGAATCCCTTTTCCAGCCTGTGGCTGTTGCCCCTGGCGGCCTGGTGGGGATACCGCGTTTGGGGCTTGCGCCGGCGGGGCCAATTGCGCGCCTTCATGAAACGGATGCTGGAGGTGCTTTTCCTGTTGCTGGCGGCTAACGCCCTGATGTATCTGTTGCAGAGAGTGGTGATATGGCTGCTGGATACCGCGGGGGCCGGCGCTTCGATTGCTGGCGATTTTTCAGGCATCGGCGGTGGCCTCGCCTTCGGTATCCTCTGGATCACCGTGTTCTATGTCGTAGGTTATCTGTTCGTCTTCGCCCTGTTGTGGCTGGCTTGGCGTTGGCTGGAACGGAAAAGGCAGCCTTTTTCCGAGTCGCTGCGGTGGAACCTCCTGGCCATGGCGGGATGGGCCGCTCTGGCTGGGGTCATCTGGGCCGCGGCCCTTGCGGTGTTCTGGTTCACGCCGCTCGGTCAACTTGGCGCCAGTGGCGAGGAGCAGCCGCTCATGCATTTCCATTGGGTGCGCTTTGCGGACGGGCGGTATGGCCTGTATGGGCGATTGTCGCCAAAACTCCCCTGGGGCGATGATCCGGAACACGGGTTGGTGGTTCACCATACGTTGCTCGACTGCGGGCCGGAAGGGAATCGGCACCCCATCAACGACTGTCCGGTGATGGCGAGCGATGTGCTTGCCGAGCCGGACGGCCTCGTGCTGCTCCGGCCAGCAGACCTCATTTTGCGAGACGGACAGCCTCCGCAACGCTTTTGGATCAAAACGGTAACCAGACATCCAGGCGAGTCGCCGGGCGAAAGCTTCAATTTGGTGGATACGGACAGGGTCGCGCCCGGCGTGAAGGTGATGGGCATCGAGCCTGTCATCCGAGGCGATCGCCACAACAGCGGCCTCGAAATCCGGCTGCGCTTCAACACGCCGGTGCGGCTCGATCGTCTGGGCGCCTGGCTGATGCCCGGGGGCAAGGGCGAACTTTTCCAGATTCCCGACGGCAAAGGGCGTGCGACCTTCCTCGCCGGCATGGCGGAGATGATGCCGCCCCTGAAACCCCGTCTTCCCGCGACGCGCCGGCTGGAGCAAATCACCTGGCATGACGGAGAGGTGGATTTTCTTTATTCGATGTCTCCCTCCGTTCTGAAAAACCTGCTGCGTCAAGGCGACCGCCGATACGGGCGCGACATCCCGGCCCGCCTGCGCGTGACGGCGGTGGCGTTCGGCGCCGGAAACAACAAGATTTCGGTTTGGAATCGGGATATCCACATTCATCTTTCCCAAGAGAAGGCAACGCCATGAACCGGGGGGCGTTGTTTACATTGATCCTGCTCTTGATGACCGCGTCGTTGGCGGCGCGGGCGGAAGGGACGAGCGCGGCCTTGCGCGAGGTTGTGCCTTGGGGCGATCTCGTCTTTCTCGATGAACAGAGGCTGATTGCGCCCTACGCCATGGTGGAAGGCGCCACGGCGGAAGAGCGCCGAAAGGCCGGCAAGGCGCTGGAACATTGGCAACACGCTCCCGTGGGGGAAATCGTTGATGAGCTGAGCCGGTCAGGAGGCGGCAAGGATGGGCTCAGCCGGGCCCTGATGCGCCTGTTCGTAGAGGCCGTGCGGGAACATCCCGGCATCGCGCAGCGACAGATCGAGGGCATGCGTTGGGTGCGGGAGATGGGGCTGCGGATTCTCGGCATCGAGAATGGACGGCTGCACGAGCGGCGGCGGATACCCATCTGGCGAGGCCGAGCGCGGGTGGACGACCGGGTCGAACAGGTGCCCGGACAGCACCAAGTCCGGGTGGAACTGGCCAACCTGCGGGTGGGCGTTCGCATTGGGGGCCGGCATGTCGTGGCCTGGGTCAGCCGTCTTCCTGGATCGGCCAGCGTGTTCCTGGATCGTGGGACGCTCCAGGTGGAGCAGATCGCCAAGGGATTCGTGCCCCTGGCCTGGACCGGGGAGGAGACGCTGCTGGGCTGGCGGCGGAACGACAAGGGCCAGCCGATGATCGGTCTCTACAGCCTCGTGGCGCGAGGGGGGCTTCACGCCCTTGCGTTGTCGAGCCTGGCATCGCCCGGCGCGCTGGCGCAAGTTCGCCCGCTCTACACCGGTGCGCCGCCCTTGGCGGCGGTGCTTGTACCGCGCCCCTGGCATAGCATCCATGAACAGGAATGGCGGCGGCACGCCGGCGCGCCGGCCGGCGGTGCGAAGCAGGCGCTGCTTTGCAGCGGATTCCGCGCCTGGCTGATGGACTTGCGCAGCGGTGAGCGCACTCTCGTGGGCGCCAACCGGGTCTGGACCAGTTGCGCCATGCCGGCTGGTCCCTTCCTGTGGGCCACGGCGGACATGGCGGGCGGCATTCACCTCATCCGCTTGGAGCCCACGGGCGAAGGAACATTGCGGGAAAGCGCGGCTTGGCCCCTTCCACGAGAGGGTTTCTGGTTCGGCCCGGTGGGCTTCGATGGGAGTTATTTGTGGCTTCTCAGAGACCCGGGTGTCGAGGCGCCGGCGCGGGGTGGCCCGGCGATGTCCACCACCACGAGCCGACGCGCGGAGATCTGGCGTGTTGACCCGCTGGATGGGCGCGCCCGGCGTGCCAGCCGTTTCGGCAGCATCGAGCTCGACAGCGGTAAATTGCAGCAAGGCGCGCGCCTCATCGCTGTTTCACCCGATGGAGGGTGGGTGGCGGTGCGAGTGGATGGTCATCATGTGGCCTTGCACTCGCTCATCATGTTCAATCGTTAGCCTGCGTTGATTCGAGAGAAGTCAGCATCGCGCGCACTTCGGCCTCAGCGGCGTCGAGACGCGCGGCGTCGCGCGAGCTGAGGCATATCTTGCCGCAGGGGTGGTCGCCGCAGCGGCTGGGATAGGAGCCGATCTCCACGTCCGGGAAACGCGACTGAAGCCGGCCCAAGGGCCGGGCGAAGGCGCTTTCGGGCAGCGACACCTCGATCTCGCGGCGCAGAAATCCCTCGCCGCCGAACTTGGGCAGGATGGCCTCCAGTTGCGAGGCGAAGATCTCCGGCACGCCGGCCAGCACATAGACATTGCCGATGTGCGCGCCCGGCGCGATGGAGCGCTCGCAGATGATGGGGCGCGCGCCCCGGGGCAAGCGGGCCATGCGGCGGCGGCCGGGGTTCAGGCCTTCCTCGCCGTAGTGCTCGCGCATCACGGCCAGCGTTTCCGCGTGCTCCAGGAGCGGCACGCCGAAGGCGCGGGCCACGCATTCCATCGTGATGTCGTCGTGGGTGGGGCCGATGCCGCCCGAGGTGATGACGGCGTCGAAGCCCGTGCGCAGGCGTTCGAGGGCCGCGATGATGCGCTCGGCCTCGTCCGGCACGACGGCGATCTCGCCCAGCCGGCATCCGCGCTCGAACAGCCGCGTCGCCGCGCGCCAGCCATTGGCGTCGCGGGTGCGCCCCGAGAGGATTTCATTGCCGATGATCAGCAGGGCGGCGGTCTGGTGCGTGCGCGGGCTCATTGCTTGCATCTTAGCCCGGAATTTTCATGATGACCATGCGCCGGGGTTTGGCATGTCGAAATGCATGAGGGTGTTGCGTTGGAATGGACGCGCTGTTGAAGATTGACGCCCTGCATTTCGCGGCGCCTGGCTTGTCTGCGCGGGCCGGATACGCGCCTTCGGCCGCGAACCATGGCGACGGCCATGCTTCTTGCCTGCATGCGAGCCCCGGCCTCGCGCATCCCGCGCCATCCGTCCGCGATCACATGAAAATCCGGGCTGGCCACAAAAACGGGCCGGCGCCAAATGCTCCGGCCCGGGCCCGGCCTGCGTGCGTCAGTTGCTTCCCTCAGCCGCCGTGCTGAAGCCGGCGCAGCGCCTCGATGCGCGCCTCGATCGGCGGATGGCTGGCGAACAGGCTGGCCAGCCGGCTGCCCGTGCCGTGGATCTTCAACGTGGCCAGGGCGTCCGCCGGCGCAAGCCCGCCGGCCTCTTCCTCCGCCGGCTGCACCTGGCGGTAGATGGCGTCGATCTTTTGCAGGGCGCGAATCATCGGCTCCGCGCCCACCATGCGGGCCGCGAACGCATCGGCGCGGAATTCGCGGCGGCGCGAATGCCACATCACGACGATCATCGCCAGCACTGAGAACAGCACCTGCAACAGCATGTTGACGAGGAAATAGACCATGTAGTTCATCTCGCCGTCGCGCGATCCGGCCGAGGCCGCGATGCGCGCGATGACGCCGGCGAGGAAATAGACGAAGGTGTTCATCAGGCCCTGGAGCAGCGTCGTGGCCACCATGTCGCCGTTGCAGACATGGCCCATTTCATGCGCCAGCACGGCGCGAACCTCGTCGTCGCTCAGGTTGTTCACCAGGCCCGAGGAGACGGCGACCATCGAGTGGTTGGCGCCGGGGCCGGTGGCGAACGCATTCGGATCGTCATCCCAATAGACCCAGACCTCCGGCATCTTCACGCCGTTGCGCGCGGCCAGCTCCTTGATGGTGTTGAACACCAGGGCCTCCTTGGGCGTCCGCGGCTCCACGACCTGTTGCATCCGGTACATGCCCTTGGCCATTGGCTTGGACATCAGCAGCGAGATGAAGGCGCCGCCGAAGCCGAACACCATGGCCCAGGCGAACTGGTAGGTGGTGAGACTGCCGCGCAGGTCAATGCCGAAGGCGGGCAGCACGAAGTGAATCAGGATGTTGCCCGAGATGACCAGCGTCAGGAAGACGAGCAGGTTGGCGACAATCAGCAGGAACAGACCCTTGAACGAGCGCATTCAGACCTCCAGGTTGATGGTTGGCGATTTATAGGGGCGGGCGCCGCCCGCTTCAAGTGCTGCGGGGCGCCCCTTGAAAGCGGGCCCATGCTCGTTTATATAGTCTGAATGATAGATGAAATTCTCGACCCCGAAATCATCGACCCGGAAGACGACAACAAGGCGGAGGAGGCCCAGGCGGCGCCCGGCATCGTGGCCGTGCGCGATCTGCTGCCGCCGTACCTGAGCATCCTGCCGCTGTCCAACCGGCCGCTGTTCCCCGGCCTCATCGTGCCGCTGGTGTACGAGGGCGAGGAGATCGTGCGCGCCTTCCACGAAATCGCCAAGGCCGGCGAGAAGCACGTGGGGCTGATTCTGGTGCGCGACGACGAGGCCCCGTTCACGACGGACAACCTGTATCGCGTCGGCGTGGCCGCGAAGGTGGTCAAGGCGGTGGAGGTGTCCGGCCACGGGCTGCATGTCGTGGTCGAGTGCATCGAGCGCTTCCGCGTGCGCGAGTTCGTGGCCGGGCCGCCGCACGTGCGCGCGCAGGTGGAATACCTGCCCGAGACGAGCTATGAGGATAATACCGAACTGCGCGCCTACACCGTGGCCATCGTCAACATCATCAAGGAACTGCTCAAGCACAATCCGCTGCACGAGGAGGAGCTACGGCAGTTCCTCTCCCGCTTCGGCCTGGACGAGCCGAACCACCTGGCGGATTTCGCGGCCAGCATGACCACGGCCAGCCGCGAGGAGCTGCAGGAGGTGCTGGAAACCTACCCCATCTTCGACCGCATGAAGAAGGTGATGACGCTGCTCAACCGCGAGCTGAACATCAGCAAGCTCCAGAAGCGCATCCGCACCAACATCGAGGAGCGGATGAGCGAGCAGCAGCGGCGCTTCTTCCTCAACGAGCAGCTGCATGAAATCCAGCGCGAGCTGGGCATGGAGGAAGACCCGCGGCAGGAGGAGATCGCCCGGCTGAAGAAGCGGGCGGAGAAGCTCGCGCTGACCGACGAGGCGCGCGAGGCCTTCGAGGAGGAACTGCGCAAGCTGTCGATGCTCGATCCATCCTCGGCCGAGTATGGCGTTTCGCGCAACTGGCTGGACTGGCTGACCAGCCTGCCCTGGGGCAAGTACGGGCGCGACCGGCTGAACCTGAAGACCGCGGCGCGGGTGCTGAACCGCCATCACGCGGGGCTGGAGGACGTGAAGGAGCGGATTCTGGAGTTCATCGCCGTGGGCGCCCGCAAGCGGGAGGTGGGCGGCTCCATCATCCTGTTCGTGGGCCCGCCCGGCGTGGGCAAGACCAGCCTGGGCCGCGCCAT
>JALVTX010000203.1 GCA_027035825.1 Mariprofundaceae bacterium | reverse complement strand
CGTCGCCCAGAAACTCCAGTCGTTCCATGCGCGCGCCGCGTCCCGGCGACGCCGAGCGATGCGTCAGCGCCTCCGCCAGCAGCCCGGGATTGCGGAAATGCCAGCCGATGCGTCGCTCAAGCGCGGTCTCCCGCGCCGGGCCGGACGCATCAGGGCGTTTCGGCATGGGGCTCGAAATCGAAATCCAGCCGCAGCGCGTCGCGCAAGCGATCCATGCCGCGCAAGTCCTTCGGGTCATAGTCCGATTCGGGATCTACGCTCTCCACCGGCCCGAGAAGCCAGACCGTCACATGATAGGAGGAGGAAATCGACACGCGGTTGCCGTCGGCCCGGATTTCCAGATTGTCGTAGAACTCCCTGGGCAGGTCGCCCTCCTTCAGGTACTTGACGAAGAACAGGTCGGGCAGCTTGGCGCGGATATCCTCCTCGCTGGCATTCGAGAGGTTGCGCGAAACCGACTCGAACACGTCCTGCACCTTCCAGTAGGCGTTGTAGACCGGCAGCACGTTGTAGGCCGTCCACGTGCCCGCGGCCAGCACGGCCAGAAACAGCATCAGTTTGATGAACGAGAACCCCCGCTGCCGCGCCAGCCGCGCATTCGCCACCTTGCAAGACGCCATCATCTCCATCACCTCCTCGTCATCCCGCCGCAACGATGCATGCATGGCCCCGTGGAGAAGGCGGGTCAATGGATGATATGCCCCAGCCGCTCCCAGCGCACCCGCCCGGCGTGCCTGTCCCACGACCACCAGACGATGGCGGCGCGGCCCACGAGATAGGATTGTGGCACAAATCCCCAGAAACGGGAATCGCGGGAATTGTTGCGGTTGTCGCCCATCATGAAATAGTGGCCCGGCGGCACCTTCCAGTGACCGTCGCGGATGGAAAATTCCTTGCGCAGCACCGGGTGCCGCACGTCGAACAGGCGCTCCTCATAGAGCCCGGCCACGTCGGCCTCGCCGCTGGCCATGAAATAGGTGCGCTCGCCCAACTTCCTGAGCGGCATCTCGTGGCCGTTGACGTAGAGACGGTTGTCCTCGTAGAGGATGTCATCGCCCGGCAGCCCGATGACCCGCTTGATGTAGTCCTTGCTGCGATCCTCGGGGTAGTCGAACACCACCACGTCGCCGCGCCTGGGCGGATGCGCGAAGAACTGCAAATCGGTGAACGGGATGCGGATGCCATAGGGATAGCGCAGCACGAAGATGTAGTCCCCCACCTCCAGCGTTGGCACCATGCTGGAGGAAGGAATCTTGAACGGCGCCACCACGAAACTGCGAATCACCACCGCGATCAGCGCGATGATCAGCACCGACTCCAGCCATTCGCGCCACGCCGACTTGCCCTTGTCGCTCACCCGTCGCTCCCCGTCATCCCGAATTGCTGTCCCGCGGCCTGCCTGTGCGCGGCCGCGCGACCCTACTCCTCGCCCAGCTTGAGCACGGCCAGGAACGCCTCCTGCGGCACCTCGACGTTGCCGATGGCCTTCATGCGCTTCTTGCCCGCCTTCTGCTTCTCCAGGAGCTTGCGCTTGCGCGTGATGTCGCCGCCGTAGCACTTGGCGGTGACGTTCTTGCGCATGGCCTTGACCGTCTCGCGGGCCAAGATACGGCCGCCAATGGCCGCCTGCAAGGGCACGTCGAACTGCTGGCGCGGAATCAGCTCGCGCAGCTTCTTCACCAGCTCCCGCCCGCGGGCCTCGGCCACCTGCCGATGCACGATCAGGCTCAGCGCGTCCACTGGCTCGCCATGCACCAGGATGTCCAGCTTCACCACGTCGGCGGCGCGGAACTCCGACAGCTCGTAATCCATCGAGGCATAGCCGCGCGACATGGATTTCAGCTTGTCGTAGAAATCAATCACCATCTCCGCCAGCGGCAAACGGTAGGTCAGCATCACGCGGCCGGGGCCGATGAACTTCATGTCCTGTTGCTCGCCGCGCCGCTCCTGGCACAGGCGCATCATCGCGCCCACGTATTCCTCGGGCGTGAAGATGTTGGCGATCACCGTCGGCTCCTCGATGGAGGCGATGCGCTGCGGCTCGGGGAAATCGCTGGGGTTGGAAATCTCGCGCATGCCGCCATCGGTCAGGTGCACCCGATAGACCACCGACGGCGCGGTGGAAATCAGCTCCAGGCGGAACTCGCGCTCCAGCCGCTCCTGGACAATCTCCATGTGCAGCATGCCCAAATAGCCGCAGCGGAAACCCAGCCCCAGCGCCGCCGAGTTGTCCGGCTCGAAGGTGAAGGCGGGATCGTTCAGATTCAGCTTTTCCAGCGCGTCGCGCAGCTCGGCGTAATCGCCGGAATCCACCGGGTAGAGGCCGGAAAAGACCATCGGCTTGGGCTCGCGGAAACCCGGCAGCGGCGCATCAGCGCCGCCGCGCGCGTGGGTCACGGTGTCGCCCACCTTCAGATCGGCCAACTGCTTGATGCCGGCGACCAGAAAGCCCACCTCGCCCGAGGCCAGTTGCGGCCGAGGCTCCGGTCGCGGCCGGAAGATGCCGACATCCTGCACCTCGTAGTCCGAGCCCGTCGTCCGCGACATCAGGCGCACCTTGTCACCCCGCGCCAGCACGCCCTCGAACACGCGCACCAGCGCCACCGCGCCGACGTAGGCGTCGAACCACGAATCCACGACCAGCGCGCGCAGCGGCGCGTCATTGCGCGCCGCCGGCGGCGGTACCCGCGCCACGATGGCCTCCAGCACGTCGCGCACGCCCTCGCCGGTCTTGGCCGAGACGGGAATGGCCTCCGAGGCGTCCAGCCCGATGATTTCCTCGATCTGGCGACGCGCCTCGTCCACGTCCGCGCTCGGCAGATCGATCTTGTTGATGACCGGGATGATTTCGAGGTCGTTCTCCAGCGCCAGCCACACGTTGGCCAGCGTCTGCGCCTCCACGCCCTGGGTGGCGTCCACCACCAGGAGCGCCCCCTCGCAGGCCTGCAACGAGCGCGACACCTCGTAGGTAAAATCCACGTGCCCGGGCGTGTCAATCAGATTCAGGCGATAATCGCGCCCGTCCCGGGCACGGTAGTCGAGGCTCGCCGTCTGCGCCTTGATGGTGATGCCGCGCTCCTGCTCCAGCTCCATCGAGTCCAGCACCTGCTTCTTCATCTCGCGCTCGGACAGCGCGCCGGTTTCCTCGATCAGGCGGTCGGCCAGCGTGGACTTGCCGTGATCGATGTGCGCGATGATGGAGAAGTTGCGGATCAGCGACTGGGATGGCGACGATGCACTCATGGGAGCGGCAGTGTAGCGGCGGGCCTTGGCCGCCGCCACATCAGCGAGCCGGCTCGCTGGTCTCGATCAGGATGCGCCAGGGCTCGCTCGCGCCTCCCCGCGCCAGGTACAGCCGCTTGCGCGTCACGTCGCGGTAGTTGTCCGAATCATACGACTGGCGGAACTCGGCCACGACCACCTCGCCCTCGGGCCAGCGGTTCGGGTCGTGCAGGATGGTCAGATCGTCAATGGAGACGCGGATGTAGCGCTTGCGCGCGTTCACCCGCCGCTTGTAGCGCTTCCATCGCGCCAGGTTGTAGCGGCCCGAGCGAAACGCCGGATGGTAATGGGAGAGGTAGGCCTCGGTGTCCAGCGACTGCCAGTCGCGCAGCCAGGACTGAATGGCCGCGCGAACGGAATCGGCCAGCGCCTGCCGCGCGGCCGCGTCGTTGAAGCGCAGGCTCTCGCCGACGATCATCCAGCTGGCGCGTGGCTTGATGTAGCGGCGCATCACCAGCAGCCGGTCGTTCGGCAGAGCCACGCAGCCGTTGGTGTCGCGCGGTGGCCGGCGGCAGACGTTCTCGGCATAGCCGTGCAGCCAGATGCCGTCGCCATCCTTGCCGTGCAGGCGATCGAGGTCGTTCGGGTAGTCGATGGGAAACACCAGCGGCCCATAGCGCGGCGCCAGTCGCGGCTCGGCGCGCACGGCCACGAAACGATAGACACCGTCGGGCGTGCGCATGTCGCCGCGCCTGCGCTTGTCGCCGGGACGCGCGCCGGTGGAGGCGTATTCGCTGTCGGCCAGCTTCAACCCGCCCTTGCCATCCGGCACGAACACGAACAGCCGCGCCCGATCCTTGTCCACCAGCACCACGCTGGCCACGTCATGACCCAGCGCCAGCACGTCCACCGGCTCGCCCAGCGCCCGATCCAGCTCCTCGGCGAAGGCGCGCAGACGGGCATCGGCCTCGGCCAGGTCGGGCGTCAGATCCAGCCGCGACAGGCCACCTTCCAGCGGGGCGGCGTGACGGGCGTAGTGACCGGCCCGCTGCAAGGCATCCAGCGCCAGCCTGCGGTGCGCCTCCGCCCGCAGCACGTTGGCCAGCGGGTCGGCATCCAGCGTCTTGTCGGCCAACAGCGTCGCCACGCGCGCGTAATCGCCGCCGTGCAGCGCCAGCGTGGCCTGGAGGATGCGCCGGTCGACCGGTTTCAGGCGCGCGCCCGCCGGTCCGTCCAGCGCCTGGGCGAGCCGGGCCGATTCTTTCGGGGAGATGCGCCAGTCCTGGGCTTGGGCCGCGGCCGCCGGCAACAGCCACGCCAGCAGCAACGCGATCCATGCCCGTCTCATGGGCTCTGTCACACGGCATCTCACGGGCCGGTCTCCTCGCGCACGATCTTCCACCCCTTGGCCGTGCGGGCGAGCGTCAGCTTCTTGGCATCGTCGCTGCGGTAGCTGTCGGCGCGGTAATGCTGCATGAACCGCGCCACCGCCTCGCGGCCGTCGGGCGAGAACGTCACCCGCACCTGCTCCAGCGCCACCTGGATCCGCCGCTTGTTGCCGATCACGCGCCGCTTGTAGCGCTTCCACGCGGCATGCGATCCGAACCGGGCCGGCGGTTGGAAATTATCCGCATAGGCCGAAAAATACCGCGCCAGATCGCGGGCCGACCAGGCCGCGCGCCAGTTCTCGATGGCGTCCAGCACCTCGGTGAGCCGCTCGGCCTCATCCGCGCCGCCGTTTTGTTCCGCGCCCGCGCGCGCCTTGGCGCCGTTCGGCTCCATTCCCCGGGGCGCGCCAGCCGGGCGGTTCATGCTCGCCGGCAGGGGCGGCGTCACCGCCGCCGTCTCCGGCAACGCCGGATGAACCGTCGGCGTTGAACCCGTTCCAGCTTCGCCCGCCCGGCCGCTCCCCGCCTCGATGAGCTCGCGCAACCGCGCATAGCGTTGCCGCAAGCGCGCATCCGGCGCCCGCTTCAGCGCCTTTTTGTAGTGGCGCAGCGCCTCGCGCAGATGAAGCTCTGCCAGATCCCGCTCGATGCGGGGCGAATCGGGCTTGAGCATCAGCGCCACGTCCAGCTCGCTGATGGCCATCGCGTCGTTGCCCAGGGCATGATACACCACCGCCAGATTGACGTGCGGCTCGACGAGATCGGGCTTCAGCGCCGAGACCTTGCGAAAGGCGTCCATCGCCAGCGGATAGCGATGCGCGCGGGCATAGGCGACGCCGACCAGGAACCACGCCCTGGCATCCTTCGGATGCGCCTCCAGCCACGGCTCCAGCGCCTGCACGGCCGCTTCATAATGCCCGGAATGGATGGCCTGCTCGGCCGCCGCAGCGGCATCCGAAGCGGATGCATCGGCTCCCCCCGCCGCCGGCCATGCCAGCAGCCACAGGCAGACGATCACGAACCGCCATTGGCATCCCCCGAAAAACATGGCCGCAATCTAGAAAATGCTTGCGCCAAACGCCACCGACGCATTCGCCTGACTTTCGTTCCCGAAAGCGCCCCGGCAAACGCCCGGTGTGCTATAACAATCTGGAAAGAGTCTGGAAAGACTTCCCGGAGGATGCCGCCATGCCCGCCACCCCGCATTTCTATCTCTGGATCAACGGCGAAGCCTGCGACGGTGACGATACGCTCACCGTCGCCAACCCCTACGATGGCCAGACCGTGGCCACGGTGTCGGTGGCTGGCCGCAAACAGGTTCAGCGCGCCTTGCGCGCCTGCTCAGCCGCCGCGCCCGTCCTGGCCGGCATGACCCGAGCCGAGCGGGCCGACATCCTGGCCGCCATCGTCGCGGGCCTGGACGAGGCGCGCACCGAGATCGTGGACGCCATCGTCATGGAAAGCGGCAAGCCGCGCATGTTCGCCGCCCTGGAATTCGAACGGACGCTGTCGGTGTTCTCCTGGGCCGCGGGCGAGGCCAGGCGCTTCGACGGCGAGCGCATACCGCTGGACGGCATGTCGCGCGGCGCGGGCTACGAAGGCTGGACGAGGCGCGAACCGCTCGGCCCCGTGCTCGGCATCACCCCATTCAACTTCCCGTTGAACCTGGTTGCGCACAAGGTGGCGCCGGCGCTGGCCGTGGGCAATCCGGTCATCATCAAGCCGTCCAGCGACACGCCCATCACGGCGCTGATCCTGGCCCGCATCGCAAGCCAGGCCGGCGCTCCCGCGGGCGCGCTGAACGTATTGCCGATGCGCCATGCGGACATCCCGTTGCTGCTTTCCAGCTCCGTCATCCGGCTGGTCAGCTTCACCGGCAGCCCGGCCGTGGGCTGGCAGCTCAAGAAGCAGGTGGAGCGCCAGCCCGTGCT